>NZ_JBQHTM010000016.1:0-62560 GCF_052065695.1 Intestinimonas sp. HCP28S3_D6 | reverse complement strand
CATAGTGATTGCCCTCCCTTGGAAGAAGTTGTGTGCAAACTTCATTCTACCATGTGGGGAAAATCACTATGGATTTTTTCTTAGGTGTCCAACTTCATTTTACAATCGACCTTTAAAAATTTTTTTGCGTTGCCAGAATTTCTATTTGCCCCAAGACAGCACAGGCAGCTTGTCCACCTTCTCCCGGGCAGACCCTCCTGCATATCCTTTTCCATGAATATGGGCTCACTGATGGTCGCTGAGCCGGATAAATACAAAGTGGTCTGGGGCGTCGGTCTCCAGATTCCACTCCGCCTGGATGACCCGTTCCGGGTCGGGCGGGTCCACGATGTTGACCCCCAGGAGCACCCCGTCATAGTCCTTCGGGGCCCGAATGGTGTAGGTCTCCTCCTGAAAGGCGTCGATGGTGATCTCACGCTCCAGGCCGGGCTGGCTGCTCTCACGCCAGTCGCCGTAGTCTATGCCACTGGTCCAGCGCTTCTCATAGGAAAGAGAGAAGGTCTCCCCATCGTGCTCCACCTGAACCTCACCCACGGCCAGGGCCTCGCCGCCGGCGTCCTCCCGCTGGTCAGGGAAATAGAGCCGGCCAGTATACCAGTCGTAGAAACTATATTCCTGGGAAAAGAGCGTAAGGGCCAGGGAGGCGTCCTCCGAGCCCCCCAGGACGACCTGGGCGGTGTTGGTACAGCGAATCGTATAGGTCACATAGCCCTCCCCGTCCGGCTGGCTGACGGTGATTTCTGGCTGGGTCAGGGCGCCCGAGGAGGAGAGGACCACCAGTCCGTCATCCCCGCAGACGGCGGTCAGCGGCAGGTCCTCATAGGGTTGGGGCTCCACGATGGTGAAACCGTGGAGGGCCCCAAAGGAGGTGTCCTCCGCCGCCTGGACCTCCTCCTGTAGGGGCGGCGCTGACTCCTCCGGGCTGTCCCCGCCCATCAGTACGGAGATCCCCACCGCACCACCGCCCACCAGGATGACGGCGGCCACCAGTCCGGCGACCAGCTTGGTGGAAAGCCCGACTGCTGCCGTTCCTGTCGTTGAAGCTCCAGCCGCGGCACTGGCACCGGCCGCGGCACCTCCGGCGCCCTCCACAGCGACGGCCCCGGCCTGGGCCACAGCCTGACTGGCCATAGCAGCGGCGGCCGTATCTTCCAGTACGCAGGCGGACGCCTCCTGCCGCAAGTAGAATACCAACAGCAGGAAAGGACTGACGCTGTATAGCTTGACGCCCTTCCGCTCGTATGCCTCCACGCCCTGCTTGATGCTTTTCCGTGCGTAATTAAGGCGGCTCTTCACCGTCCCCTCGCTGACATCCATGGTCTGGGCAATATCCTTGACACTCATCTCGTCGTAGTAGTAAAACAGCACGCTCATGCGCTGCTCCGGCGGCAAAGCATCCACCAGATCCAGGATCATCCTCCGAGTCTCGGCGTCGTCCAAGGCCGCCTCCGGCATCAGGGTCTCGTCCAGGTTCTCCATGTCGTCCAGCATGGAGTTACCCGCGTCGTCCTCGGGAATCTGCCACTCCTTGTGGGGAGCACTGAGCAGGTGCCGGCATCGGTTGGCGGTGATGCCGTTCACCCAGCCCCAGAAGGCTGCCGGCTCCTTCAGCTTGTCCAAGTTGGTGAGCATAGCGATGAGCACATCCTGCGTGGCATCCTGGGCGGCATCCTCTTTATTCAACATCTTTTTGCAGTGGTAATAGACCCTATTCTGGACCTTCCTCACTAGGGTGTCTTGGGCATCCGGATCCCCTTGTCGGGCGTGTTGAATCAATGTGGTCAGCTCTTCCTGTTCCATTTCTTGCTCTCGACCTTTCCAGCTGTTTTCTCACTGCCTGGGATGGCAGGTGCGTCTCCGCATCCATCAGAAGGCAGCGGCGGAGGAACTGAAAAAAAGAAATGTATTTCATTGGGAAAGCGCCTCTTTTTTACTTATTTTACAAAGATTCTTCCAGAAATGCAAGCATATTCACCTCCTATGGGATGGGTACTCCGGCATTGCCGCCCAGCTGCCGGAGCATCTCTTCCGTTATATAGTGCCCGGAGCAAAGGCATCGGTTTTATTTTGTTGGACAAATTTTGGACATCCTAATGCCGTGAAAAGGCTATCCTCTATGCCCGGAATAGTGAAACTGATGCGCAGAGTCAGCGATCAGATCTTTAATGTCGTTTTGCGTTTGAAGCATTTTGAAAGCCGAAAGCTTCATAGTACAATAATTTTTTCAGAAAATAAATGCCGTTTTTTCGACAAAATAGTCCAAAAACGGCATTCATTTAATCGGAGTACATTCCAGGATTCGGGCGCGGTAGTCTCCGCCTTTTCTCTCCCATGCAGCCTTTACGCGAAATCGCACCGGAAATTCTGTCACGTCCACCAGAAAATCCTCTTGGTTCACCGTGATACCCTGAATCAGCTCCCCCAGGACGGCATCTCCACCTTCCAGCTCCTGCTCCAACAGGGCTCTGGTCTCCTGAAACCACTCCTCCGCTCGCTGGATCCCCGCACGCCTGCTCTCTAGCTTTTCCGCATGTTGATTGAGTCTCGACATTTCTTCCTCACAGCGGGACACCAGGCGGGTCATATCCATCTGACTGAGCGTTCCGTCCAGCCAGGCCTCTAGCGCCCGGTCTTTCCTGTTCATTTGCCGCTCCAGCTCCCGCTCGATTTTGGCCAGTTCCCGGATTCCATCGTCTCCAGCGTTGCGCAGGGCTTTCAGATCTTCCATCAACTGGTCAATCAGGCCTGTACCGTTCAGGGGCAGCTGGCTCAACACATGCCTGGCCACCGCGAAGATCACCAGCCCATTTACCGCCCGCATGGTGCATTCGCTTGTACCGTCCAGATGTCCGCGGCATACAAAGCGGATATATTCCCCCCCATTTGCCCGACGGGTTCGCTTGCAGATGAAGCTCTTCCCACAGCAGCCACATTTTATTTTTCCAGAATACCAATACCTGGCGGAGAATCTACGCTTCTCCTGCACCATTCCCGCCCTTTTGGCCAGTTCCACCTGCACCTTCTGAAACTCCTCTCGGCTTATGATGGCCTCATGGTGATTTCGAAGGCAGAACTGTTCCTCCTCCCCATGGTTCATCACCTTGCGGTGGGTCAGATGGTCGGTGGTAACGAATTTTTTTTGCAGAAGGTCTCCGCAGTATTTCTCGTTCCGCAGGATACGCAGTACCATGGTGGAGGACCATCCCCCTGCAGGCCGCAGGGGCGGGTGTACACCCTCCAGGGTCAGTTCACGGGCGATGGTGTGGGTGCCCTTCCGCTCCACCAGAAACTTGTGGTAAATTAGCTTCACCACAGCGGCCTGCTCCAGCTCCACCGTCAATGCGCCATTTTTCAGCTGGTAGCCATAGATGGAATTGTTGCCAAAAACCACCCCGCGCCGCATGGCCTGGAGCTGCCCCCAGCGGGTGCGCTCAGATACCTTCCGGCTCTCCTCTTGCGCCACACTGGCCATGATGGTCAGGCGGAATTCGCCATCGTTGTCACCAGTGTCAATATTGTCGTTCAGGAACAGGACCCGTACCCCACGATTTTTCAACTGACGAGTGATCTGAAGGGTGTCCACTGTGTTGCGGGCAAAGCGGGAGACCTCTTTGGTCACGATTAGATCAATTTCCCCACCCATGGCCCGCTGAAGCATCTCGGTGAATTGAGGCCTCCGCCTGACCGAAGTTCCAGAGAGGCCTTCATCAGCGAAGATCCCCACCAGCTCCCACTCCGGTCTCTGCTGGATATAGCTGCGAAAAAACGTCTGCTGGGCAGCCAGCGAATTCCGCTGATCCTCTTTCTCTGTGGACACCCGGCAGTATGCCGCCACCCGCAAGGCTCTCTCATTTCCGAAGTTCATGGTACTCCGCTGGAGTGATTATCCCCGCCTCAAGAAGCGCCCGCAGCAGTGCGTTCCTGACCTGATCTTCCACGGTCCATCCCTCCTTCCTGCGCTTGCATATATCAGAAATGATTGTGGTACGCCACGCCTGAATGTTTAAGCCGCACCACTTCAGAAAGCCGCCCTCCGTCATCTTTTGAGGTAGATTGACGATGCCATTCCTGAAACGGAAATTTTACCGCAATAGAATCCTATGCGTTCTGATCCGGTATCTTGCTTTTTTGTAGGGATGGCAGAGAAAACAGCTGCGTTCAATTTCGGTTTCCTATGTCTGTGATTGCCGCACTCCTTTGAACGCGGCAAAACCGGGTCACCGTATGGGAACCCGGTTTTGTGTGTCTTATCGCTAACGCGGTGGGTACGGCGTTGGCCACCGCCAGCTCCTCCCGGCGGAAGTAGTCGAAGAGCCGCAGTTGCCGTTCCTCTGCCAGGGCCAGCAGCTCCGGCGACGCCCGGCCGGCACACACCACCTGCCCCGGCCGCAGGGCGTCCAGCACCTCGGCCAGCTCCGGCTTTTGGGCGGAGAATGGGGTATTGAGCCGTCCGTCCTCCCCCGCAGCCGGCAGGGGCAGCACCACGCAGTCGGCCAGCTTCGCCCCGGTGAGGTCGGCCGCCGGCTCCGGCACCCCCTCCGCCTCTTCCAGGGCCCACGTATGTACCGTGTGTCCCTCCTCGCACAGGAGCTGGGCCAGCCGGACCTGCCGGAGATCGCCGCCCACCACCCAGATGTTCCACTCGTTCCTCATGTTTCTCCCCTCCATGTTCCGTCTGGCCCATCCTATTCCCAATCTCTGCAAAGGGTGACGGGTCATTGACAGACCGTGGCGCAGCATTTACAATAAGGAGGAAACGCCTCCGCTTGGCGGAGGCATTTGGGAAGGAGCAAACACTATGCTGTTTTCAGAGTATCAGCGCTATCAATATGCCCGCAGCCCCCTCATCGAGGTCATCTGCCAGCTGCGGTTCCCCACCATCCTCACCATCAACAGCGACGAGCCCGCCGATTTTCAGGAGGCCATCCGCCAAGACTTCCCCCGGTACGCCGTGCGGAAAGAGCAGGCCCCTCCCAAGATCGTCGGGGCCGGCGGTCCCAATCCCAAGGTGGAGCCCCAGCCCCCCATCGCCAACCACAACTTCGTCTCCACCGACGGGCTGTGGAAGATCAACCTCACCAAGGACTTTATCGCCCTCTCCACCCTGCGCTACACCAACTGGGAGGACTTTGCCCTGCGGCTGGACAAGCCCCTGGCTCAGTTCATCCAGGTCTATCAGCCCGCCTTCTTCCAGCGGGTGGGCCTGCGCTACCTCAATGCCATCTCCAAAAAGCGGCTGGGTCTTACGGATCTCCTCTGGGATGACCTGATCCGCTCCCCCTACTTGGGCATCCTGGGCGAGCCCGACGTGGACGAGACCAAGGTGGGCCGCTCCTCCCTGGACACCGAGATTGCCCTGGAGGAGGGCGTGCGCCTGAAGATCCACGCCGGCCCCGGTCTTATCAATGGCGGCAAGCAGGACCCCGAGCCCAAGTTCATCCTAGACGGGGATCTCTCCCGCACCGGAAACCTGACCGCCGACAAGGTGCCCGGCACCCTGGAGGAGCTCCACCACTATGCCGAGCGCTTCTTCCATGGGGCCATTATGCCCGAGCTCCACGAGGCCATGGGCCCCACCCCCATGGCGGAGTAACTGTGTGATTCCGCTGTGCAAAAGCACAGCAAAAAGACGACCGGAAAGGTGGAGTCCCTTTTCCGGTCGTCTTTGTGTCCCGCTTTATTTTTATGCGAGGTTCTTTTCAAAGCAGATGAGGGTCTCCTGCCGGAAGCCTTCAAAGAAGAACTCCGTCTCCCCCGCCAGGCGGTAGCCCAGCTTAGGGTAGAAGGCGGCGGCGGGGGCGTTTCCCTCATAGGTGTCCAGCCGCATGGCCCGGCATCCCTTGCCCACTGCCAGTCCCTCGGCATAGGCCACGAACCGCCGCCCCAGCCCACCACCGGCGGCGTCGGGGTGGATGCACAGGGTGTGGATGACCAGCACCTCTTTGGGCTTGGCCGCCACCGTCCATGGAATTTTCGCGTACTCCGGCGGCTGGACATGGTTGAGGTTGGCACAGCCCAGGACGGCACCATCCACCTCCGCCACATACAGGGTCCCCTCCTTCAGGGCCTTCTCCGCCGTGGCCCGGCAGGGGTACACCCCCCGCTCCCAGTTGGTCCAGCGGCAGCCGGTGGCCTCCTCCCGGTCCAGCACCGCCTCATAGATGGCGGATACGGCCTCCAGGTCGTCGGCAGTTGCTTTTCGGATCATTGGCGTTTCCCTCCCTCCGCCAACAGGCGGATGTACGATTTTCCACATTATACCCCCCGCCGGTGGAGAAGGCAAGTCCGGCGGGACATTAGAAAGGAGCGTGGTCCCCATGGCAGTGACCTATGAGGACATCAAGCAGTCCCAGGAGATCCGGACCTATATCACCCAGGCCGACGCCTCCCTGCTGGCGCTGGGCTTCACCGAGCACAGCTACGCCCACGTGGGCCGGTGTGCCGCCATCGCCGGCGACCTGCTGCGGGATCTGGGCTACGACGCGCACACCATCGAGCTCTGCCGTATCGCCGCCTTCATGCACGACATCGGCAACGTGGTCAACCGCAACGACCACGCCCAGACCGGCGCGGTGATGGCCTTCCGCATTCTGGACAAGATGGGCATGCCTCCCGCCGACGTGGCCGCCGTCATCACCGCCATTGGCCACCACGACGACTCCACCGCCTACCCGGTGAACGCCGTGGCCGCCGCCCTCATCCTGGCCGACAAGACCGACGTGCGCCGAAGCCGAGTGCGGAACAAGGACCTGGCCAGCTTCGACATCCACGACCGGGTCAACTACGCCGTGGAGCAATCGGTGACCCAGCTGGACCGGGAGGCGGGCACCTTCACCCTGACCCTCTCCATCAACACCCAGGTGTGTCCCGTCATGGACTACTTTGAGATCTTTCTCCAGCGGATGATCCTCTGCCGGAAGGCAGCGGAGTTCTTCCAGCTCACCTTCCATCTTGACATCAACGGCCAGAACCTGTTATAGTTGCCTTGCCCCATCCGATCCCCTGGATCGGGTGGGGTCCTTTTCCCTTCTTCTTCGGACTTTTTGTAAGGAAGGTGCGCTGCTGTGCAGAATCAGATCACAGAAGGGTCCATTCTCAAGCCTCTGCTCTCCTTTTTCTTCCCCATTCTGCTGGGCACCTTTTTCCAGCAGCTCTACAACACGGTGGACGCCATCATTGTGGGTAACTTCGTGGGCACCGCCGCCCTTGGCGCCGTGGGCGGCCCCACGGCGGTCATCATCAACTTTCTGGTGAACCTCTTCGTGGGTCTCTCCTCCGGCGCCACGGTGGTCATCGCCCAGTACTACGGCGCCCGCCAGGGCGATCAGCTGCGGGAGGCCGTCCATACCGGCATTGCCCTGGCTCTAGCCGCCGGCGTGGTGGTCACCGCCGTCGGCCTGCTGGTCTCCGCCCCGGTGCTGGGCCTGATGGGCACTCCCGCGGACGTGATGGCATACGCCATCACCTACCTGCGGGTCTACTTCTGCGGCTCCATCGCCTCCTTTATCTACAACATGGGCGCCAGCATCCTCCGGGCCATCGGCGACACCCGCCGCCCCCTCTACTTCCTTATGGCCGCCTGCCTCACCAACATTGTGCTAGACCTCTTCTTCGTGGTGATTTTGGACCTGGCCGTGCTGGGCGTGGGTCTGGCCACCGTCCTGTCCCAGGTGGTGAGCGCCGTGCTGGTGGCCGTCTCCCTGCTGCGCCCCGGCACCGTCTACTCCGTGGTCCCCAGAGAGATCCGCTTCCACAAGGATAAGCTGGCCGCCATCGTCCGCATCGGTCTGCCCGCCGGTGTCCAGTCCAACATGTACACCATCTCCAACATGGTCCTCCAGTCCTGCATCAACTCCTTCGGCACCGTCACCGTGGCCGCCTGGACCGCATTCGGCAAGGTGGACTCCTTCTATTGGCTCATCTCCGGCGCCTTCGGCGTGTCTATCACCACCTTCGTGAGCCAGAACTTCGGCGCGCGGAAGTACGACCGGGTCAAGAAGGGCGTGCTGGTCTGTTTGGCACTAACCTTCTCGGTCACTGCCGTGGTCAGCGTCCTATTCTGCGGCGCCGCCCCTGCCCTGCTGCGGCTCTTTACCAACGATACCGCCGTCATCGAGCTGGGCCACCATGTCATGTGGTTCACCGCCCCCTTCTACGCCACCTTCGTGTGCATCGAGATCTTCTCCGGCGCCGTCCGAGGCACTGGCGACTCCCTCAAACCCATGCTCCTCACCTGCAGTGGTGTGTGCGTGCTGCGGGTGCTGTGGGTGCTGCTGGTCCTCCCCCACTTCCCCGTGCTGGAGACCGTGCTGGTGAGCTACCCCATCAGCTGGATTGTCACCTCCATCCTCTACATCATCTACTACGCCCGGGGCAACTGGCTCCGCCGGGGCATTGCCCGGGCCGGTCTCTCCCCCGAGGATGCCGCCCGCTCCGCCAAATCCTGAAGTCACCTGAAATCGACCGCCGATCTTCCGAACACGGAAGGTCGGCGGTTTTTCATTTTGTCACCACACTGTAACTTGACTCTCATCCACTTCAAATGTAGTATATAGACAGAACCACTACAATCGAAGTAGAAAGGAGGCAGCCTATGAAACGTCTGCCCGATACCGAGCTGGAGGTCATGAAGGCCCTGTGGGACCGGGAGGGGGGCGCCGCCCGCTCCGATCTGGAGGAGGCTCTGCGGGACCGGGGCTGGGCCGCCAACACCATCAACACCTACCTCTCCCGCCTGGCTGAAAAGGGTTTTGTCTCCTGCGAAAAGCGGGGAAAGGCCAACTGGTACACCCCTCTGGTGTCCCAGGCCGACTATCTCTCCTTCGAGAGCAGCGCCGTGCTGGACAAGGTTTTTGGCAAGTCCTTAAAACGCTTCGTGGCCTCCCTAGCCCGGGGCGGCGACCTGGACGACGCCGAGGTGGACGAGCTCCAGCGCTACCTGGACGAGCTGAAGGAGGGACGCAAATGAAGGCCCCTCACACCATCTTTTCCACCGAGCTGCGGGGGGAAAAGCGCCTGCTGAAGGCCCGGCTGGGTAACCTGTTCACCCCAGGCGACAAGCGCCGGGGCGGCGGCCTGCTGGCTCTGGCCCTGTGCCTCACCGTCTGCCTGGGTGCCCTGGTGTCCTGCCGGCAGGAGCCCGCGCCCCCCAATACGGACGCCCTGGCCGACGCCGCCCTGGCCCAGGTCCTGGACTACCGGGACGAGCGGGAGTCCTGGACGCTGCTGTGGGTGACCACATCGGACGGGGACACGGTCTGCGCCTTCTCCTACGACGGCGGCCCCCACGCTGCCGGTCTGGGGAATCTCCTGCTCCTGGCCGCCGACGGGACCACCGGGGAGCTGACCGGGACGCCGGTCTTTCTCTCCGGCGACCAGTGCGACGCCCTCTCCTGGTCCGCTGACGACGGCCTCCACGTGCTGTGCACCACCGTCACCACCTATCAGGGCGTGGACACCTGCGGCGGCGGCGAGGTGGTGTACGCCGACGGGACCTGGAACTGGACCTGGCCGGCAGCCCCCGGGAGCCCGGACTACCAGAGCTACTGGGCCGACCGGAAGGGGGTCATTACCCTGGGGAACCTGGACCTCTACATCCGGGGCGACTGGGACCCCGCCACCGCCCTGGGGACGGAGCCCCAGTGGATCTACGCGGACACCAAGCTCTTCCAGGAGGAAAATCCGGCTGCGGGTATGGCCCGTGCTTACGTGGCTCAGGTGATCCCTACAGAGGTCGCCGGCAACGCCGACTTTCAGATCACCGGCCTCACCCTGTCCGGCACCTATGACGACGCCGACACGGGGCGCACCGTGGAGGCCTGGGCCCTGACCTATCACTATCAGGACTCGGGCACCAGTAATCAGGTGGAGAGCCCGGAGGGGCTCCACATCTACCTGTGCTATCCCACCGGCAATCCGGACCCCACCCTCACCTTCCTGCTGGGGAGCTCCACCGACACCGACACCGAGCGGGCGGCCCGCCTTTTGAATCAGCGCTGGTATTTCCCCATCGACTCCATTCCGGACCCGGAGATCTACACCCCCTGGGGCTTCGATTTTGCCGATCTCTCCCCCGCCATGGAAGCCGCTGCCTCCGTGTTCGTTTCGTCCGACTCTCAGCGACAGTTGAATGCCCTGTGGTTCGACCCTGTGGATTTCAGTCTGATGCAGACGCAATATCTCACCTATGGCCGGGGCAGCACCAACGGCGCGGAGGCAGAGGACGTGATGGTTCTCTTCGCCGACTGGACCTGGACGGGTGAACCAGCGGTGATGAATACCGGTGAACAGCGCCTTGACTGGAGCCTCATCCTGCTCCGCCAGAATGACGGAAATGACGTCTGGGCGTTGGATGATGAGGGATATTGACGAAAGCCGTCACATTTCTCCTCACCCCGGCGACAGATTGAAAATTCCTTCCCATCTTGCAAAGGAGAGCTGACATGAACGCCCCCAAGACCATTTTCTCCACGGAGCTCCACACCGGCCGTCGGGCCCTCCGCCACCGGCTGGACGACCTCTTCGCCGCCCCCCGGCGGCGGGGCGGCCTTCCCCTGGTATGCACCCTGCTACTGGTGAGCATGCTCGGCTCTCTGGTGGCCTGCAATGCCCCGTCCGCCCCTACCGTCTCCGCTCCGCTGCCCACCGTGTCCTTTCCCTCTCTCCCGGTGACGGAGGAGAATCGGGATACCAGGACCCTCTACGCCCAGGTGCTCACCACCCTGCTGGACGAAAACCTTCTGCCCGGGGAAATTAATGACCCGGAAGGGTACATCGGCACCGTGGCGGAGCGGGAGGCCATGGCGGAGAATCAGTTTGCCGTCTGCGACGTGGACGGCGACGGCCGGGAGGAGCTGGTCATCCAATACACCACCGCCATCGTGGCGGGGATGCAGGCGCTCATCTATGACATCGACGAAAACGGCGACCTGCGCCTCCAGTTCTCTGAATTCCCCAACCTGACCTTCTACGACAACGGCGCCATCCAGGCGGGCTGGTCCCACAACCAAGGGCTGGCCGGGGACTTCTGGCCCTATACCCTCTATGTCTACGATCCGGAAAGCGACCTGTATAGAGATGTAGGGTCTGTGGACGCCTGGAGCCGAGACTTCCAGCCGCAGAACTACCCGGTGGACACCGACACCAGCAATTCCGGCTTCGTCTACTATGTCTACCGGGACATGGGCACAGAATACGGGCTGCTCTCCCCGGTGGACGAGAGCCAATACCTCCAGTGGCGGGAGGAGTACCTCTCCGGCGCGGCGGAACTGGAGCTGCCCTGGCAGAGCCTGACGGCGGAGCACATCCAGACCCTCACCGCCGCCGGCTGACGGGAAAATGGGCCGGAGCTGTCACATTTGCCCCGGCTCCGGCGATATATGGATAGAAGGACCTCTCTTGCCCTTTGGAAAGGAGGAGCAGACATGAAAGCGCCCAGGACCTATTTCTCCACGGAGCTGCATACGGGCCGGACGGCCCTCCACCGCCGGCTCAGCGATCTCTCCGCCGCCCCCCGGCGTGTGGGCGTCCTCCCACTGGTATGCATCCTGCTGCTGGTGAGCATGCTCGGCTCTCTGGTGGCCTGTGACACCGCTCCCACGTCCGCCAGCCCCGTCCCCGCCCCCACGGAGTCGGCCGGTCCCGCCGGCCAGGTCTGGGAGGGCGTGGACGTCCCCGACGCCGTCCTCGCCGCCGCGGAGTCCTACGTCTGGGACCAGTACCGCTACTGGTCGGAAAACTCAGGGGCGGTGGGCATGGTGGACGGTAAGATGGAGATGATCGGCCAGCCCGCTGACTACGACGACTGGCGCATCGAGTCCATGGAGCTTGCCTACCACTACGACGACCTGGAGGGGGTAGCCCTGGACGTCTACCGCCTGGGTTGGCGGCTCCACACCACCACCCCGGACCGGGTCCTCCTGGCCGGGGGCATGGAGATGGACGAGGAGGGCTGGGTGCTGGCCACTTACCCCAACTCCACCTACCTGATTTTCGACGTGAGCACCGCGGTGGGGCCGTCCTACCTCTTCCACACCATGATCAACGATTGTGAGCCCGGCAGCGAGCTCTTCACCGAGACCATCCGCCGTCCCCTCCAGTGGGCCCTCCTCCAGGACCAGGCCGAGTCCACCGCCCTGGAATACCTGCGCGGGCAGTATCCCGGTCAGGAAGTCCAGCTCACCTCCCTTACCTTCCAGCAGGAGGCCACCGCACCCGCCGGGACAGCCTGCGGCGTCTATGAGACGGAGTATCTGCTGGATGTGGACGGGAAATGGGTGTCCATGCCCCTGGACCTGGCCGACGGCGAGCGCTGCTATCTGGTGCTCTCCTACACCGGCGAGGACAGTAAGATCCTGGGCGCCTTCAACGCCCGGCCCGGTACCTACTACCGCGAGGCGGAAGCCCTGTCCTGGGGCCTGTCCGACACCGATTTCGCCCTGCTGCGGCAGGGCGGCGGCTGGTACGGCCTGGGAGGCAGCGCCGGATACCTCGTCGAAGTCCTGGGTGAGCCGGAGATCACCGACATCTCCGACGGCGCGGTGAGCTACCAGCCCGGCGACCGCTGGGAGCGGTGGACCTGGCCCGACCTCACCCTGGAGTGCTATGTCTCCCCGGAGGGGGCGACCTCCATCTGGACCATGGAGACCAGTAACCCTGGCTTCCGCACCAACCGGGGTATTCTCATCGGCAGTTCCACCCGGGAGGATGTCCTCCGGGCCTACCCCACCGCCAGCGACCAGCCCAACTGGGACCTGGAGGGCGACTTCCTCTGGTTCGGCCCCGGGGACGGCGGCTTCGGCTACTACCTTATCTTCTACTTCGACGACGGCGACACCGTCCGCCGCGTTCAGCTCACCGACTACTTTGACTAAAAGGGAGGGCCCCAGCCCATGTCCGATTTTCTCATCACTCTGGCCGAGATCACCCTCACCATGTCGGCGGTGATCCTGCTGCTCCTGCTGCTGGGGCCTATCCTCGCCCGTCGCTACGCCATCCGCTGGCGGTACTGGGCCTGGCTGGCGGTGGCGGTGCGCCTGCTCATTCCCATAAATCTTTCCCTACCAGAGGCCCCGGTGCAGCTGGAAACGCCGCCTGACCGGGTGGTCTACACCGCACCCCCCACCGTCAGCACCCCCGCCCCTGTCTCCACCGACTTTACGCCGGTGGTGAACACCGCCGCCCCCGTCCAGCCAGCTGTCACCCAGCCGGAGGCCACCGTCCCCGCCGTGCAGCCGGTGGTCCGTTCCCTCACCCTGTCCCAGGTCCTCTTCTGGGTGTGGCTGGCCGGGGCCGTCCTCCTGCTGCTGTGGCACCTCATCGGCTTCCTGCGGTTCCAAAGCTACCTGCGGCGGTGGGCAAAGCCAATGGAGCCCCCTCACTTTCTCCCCGACCTCACCCGTGAGCTGGGCCTTGTCCAACCGGTGCGGCTCCTCACCTGCCCCGGGGTGAAAGGACCCATGATGACCGGCCTTTTCCGGCCCACCGTCATCCTGCCGGAGGAGTTGCCGCCCCGGGAGGACCTGTGGTTCATCCTCCGCCATGAGCTCACCCACTTCAAGCGTCGGGACATTCTCTACAAGACTCTGCTGCTGTGCGCCAATCTAGTTCACTGGTTCAACCCCCTCACTTGGGTACTGCTCCGGGCCGCCGAGGGCGACCTGGAGCGGTGCTGCGACGACGACGTGGTGAAGGGGCTCCCCGCCGATGACCGGGCCCGGTACGGCCAGGTCATTCTGGACGCCGTCCGCTCCAGCCGCTGACCGCATTTCCACCGCGTAAGGAGTTTGCTATGCACTGCCCTCACACCTGGTTTTCCACCGAACTGAAAGGCGGCAAGCGCCTGCTGCGCACCCGCCTCCAGGCCCTGCTGCGGCCTGCCCCCAAGCGTGGCCGGGCTCTGGCCGCCATGGCGGCAGCTCTGGCCCTCTGCGCCGGGGCCCTGGTGGCCTGCCGGTCCGGCTCTGACACAGCCACAGCCCATATCGTCATGGACACCCAATACTACGACGACCGGGGCAGCATCCTGGAGATCCCCCAGATCGCCGGGGACGACTGTCCCGACGCCCAGGCCATCAACGACGCCCTTCTGGAGCGGAAAGCGGCGTACCAGGTCTACATGGACGACCCCTACCAGAGTGGCACCTGGTGCGAGGTCACCGCCTATCCCGTTACCACGGAGCGCTATCTAAACCTGGCTCTGCTGGAGAACGTCTACCCCAACTACAGCACCGACGGTGACCTGTACGCCTGGGTCTACGACCGGCAGGAGCGCCGCTCGGTCACCGTGGAGGAGGCCCTGGACCTGGCCGGCACCACCGAAGACGCCCTCCGGGACGCGGTGGCGGAGAACCTGGCATCCGGGGAACTCCCCCTCCCCCTGGACGAGGACAGCTTCTCCATCCGGGGCTTCCGCATCGGGGAGGAGGACGATGTGACCTTCTACCTTCAGGGGGCCAATGTGGACGGGGCCGAGGGCATGGACCCCTGGCTGGGGCTCTACACCTGGAACCAGGGCAACCTCAACCGCTTCCAGGAAACCTATTCCACCGACGTGGATACCTTCGTCCCCGCCGGTCTGGTGGACGTCATGGACCCGCTCCTGTGGTGCCAGTGGCGGACCCTGGGCGCGCCGTCGGATGGCTTTGTCGTTACCCGTCCCCTGGCCCTGTGGAGCCCCACCACCGCCTATCTGGGTCTGGACCCCGCCTCCCTGGAGGGAGCTCTCTACGACGCCGCCCTGAACCTGCGGACATCGGAGCCCGGCAGCGCCGACCTCTGCCTCCCCCAGGTCACGGTGGTGGGCAGTTATGAGGAGGGAACTGCCACCCACTACCTCTGCACCCTCCACAGAACCTATTACTACGACTTTCTCCTCCAGCGTGGGGCCAACCAGGGGGGCGGCAGCGACTGCGCCGTCTTTACCGTGGAGGCCGTGGGGGACGGCTACACCGTCACCACCGGCGTGGACGGGGGCGACGACATGAGCCCCGGCACCTTCTACCAAAGCCAGGGTGCCCCGGCGGACCTCTGCGCCCAACTGGACGCCGCCTATGAGGCCGAGGGTATGCCCGTCCTGCTCCGCACCCCCACCGCCGATGAGCTGCTTCAGACCTACCTGAGCCGCTGCTTCTTCACCCCGGTGACGGCGGAAAATCAGAACATGGAGGCCACCGCCCAGACCTACGTGGACAGCCTCCCCGGGACTGGGTCGGGTGAAGCCCTGTCGGCGGCCTTTGGGGCGGACGTATGGGAGAGGCTGACCCTCTCCTTTACCCAGACCCGGACCGCCTCCCTCCGCACCGCCAACCTGGACCCGGACACCGGAGAGGAGGTCCCCGACGGCACCCCCATCTGCGTCACCGACGGGGATGAGTGGCGGGTGGACCTCACCGTGGACGGCACCCCCGCCGGTCATTTCTCCGTCACCAACACCACCGGTCCCTGGACCCTGTCCCGTGGACTGGTGCTGGACATCTGAGCAAGGAGGCTCCCTTCCATGAACTGTCCCCACACCTGGTTCTCCACCGAGCTCCGGGGCGGCAAGCGCCTGCTGCGCACCCGGCTCCATGACCTGCTCCACCCCGCCCCAAAGCGGGGCCGGACCCTGGCGGTGGTGGCGGCGGCCCTGGCCCTCTGCGCCGGGGCCCTGGTGGCCTGTCGCACCGCTCCGGCGGAGGAGTCCACCGCCCCGGTGCTGGTGGAGGACGAGATCGCCGATACCGTCCTCCGCCTGGCCCCCGCCGCCCTGGGGATGGAGGAGGGAAGCCTCACCCTCTCCGCGCCCTTCTCCGTGGAACTCAACGGCACGGAGTACTGGTACTATGACCTTCTCCAGGGGGAGGAGACGGTAGGGGCGGTCAGCGCGGACCTGTCCACCGGTACGGTACAGCTCCGCCCCACCGCCTCCGACCTCACCATCTCCCTGGTGGAGCCCCACCTGCCCCAGGGGGCTCTGGCCTTTCGGGATGCCCTCCCCGCCCTGGTGGAGCAGTATGGAGACCTGGACCCGACGGGCGACATTACCCTCTTCTACCTGGGGGACTATCTCACCGAGGCTTTCCCCCCTGTGTGGGGCTTCCGGGCTGCCCAGCGGACCGGCAACAGCTGGACAGTGCTGGACAACTGGTATCAGGAACAGGAGAGCCATCAGGTCTACAGCGTGAGCTTCTCCCTGGACGATCTTCTTTCCATCGTCCCAGGCACCTTCCGTTTCCCGGAGACCGTCTCCGATCCCGCCAGCACTTTCTATCCCGAACTGGACCAGTATGCCCTGTCCCTGGCAGGAGGGTGGGACTACACCTACGGCGATATGACCTTGGCCGCCGCCCACTACTACGACCCGGAGGACCCGGCCAGCCACGGCTTCGACGGCATCGCCGCCTATCACTGCCCTATCACCCTCTCCGGCCAGCCCGGTTGGACAGACCCCACTCCCTACTCAGTCTACCTCCATACCACGGACCGCTATGTGTATCTGGGCCGTTACAACGTGGACGAGGCGGGGAGCGAGGAGGCCCTGGCCGCCCTGGCGGAGGACTACTTCCAGCTCATGGACGCGCCCACCTGGGACCGCTATCTCCCCACCCTCACCGACGGAAACTACTTCGACCCGGAAGCGGGCGTCTTTACCAGCGACGCCCTCCACTTCTCCTGGCAGCTGCCCAGCACCGACGGCTATTACGCCAACCGTCTCATCTTCCGCCCCGTGGAGGGCGGCCTGGCCGTCTACCACCGGTACGCCTATGAACGGTACGTCTCCCAGCACGGCGGTGTGGAGCCAGACGGCATCGAACCCGGCTCCGGCTGCCTCCTCCAGATCCTGGCCGGGCCGGAGGACCCCCTGCCCACTCTACCCGAGGGCCGGGAGGTCAACCTGCTGGGCCGGTCCGCCGTCCCCGGCGTCCCCGGCGGCAACGGCTGGTACTACCTCCCCGTCACCGACTTCACCTGGCACCCCAGCTCCGAGTTCTGGGACGATTACAGCGACACCCTCGCATGGCTCACCTCCAGGGCCGTGTTCACCCTGTACTGACTCCGAAAGGAGGGCTCTTTATGTGCGCCCCCCACACCTGGTTTTCCACCGAGTTTCACACTGGGAAGGGACTGCTCAGGGCCCGGCTCCGGGATCTGCTGGCCGCGCCCAGGCATGGGGGGACCACTCCCCTGATCCTGTCCCTGGTCCTCACCCTCACCGCCGGCAGCCTGGCCGCCTGCACCCAGGAGCCGCTTCCCGGTGAGACCACGCCGGAGCCTGTCCAAACCGAAACAGCGGAAGAGATTGGCGCCCTTCTGGTGGCCTCCTACTCTCTCTCCGACCTGGAGCCCTACGTTCCCGCCTCCACCTGGACCCCGGACACCGTCCCCGCCGACACCCTGGGGGAGGTGCTGGAGGAGACAGAGCTCATGGACGGCCAGCAGGTCCTGTGCTATCGGGAGCCGGGCAGCGGCACCGTCAAGTACTGGGCCGTCCGGCAGGGAGACGAGCTGCTCCGCTTCGCCGAGGAAGACAGCACCTACGCCGATGGCTACGGTGTGGAGGACTTCTCCTCCCTGTTGGGCCAGAGCGGCTTTGTCATTGAGGCCCCCCGGGGCGCCGCCTACACCGCCCGGGACTACTACGTGTTCGATGAGGAGGGCGTTCCCCGGCTGTTGGCCGACTGCGCCCAGCCCACCTACGCCCCCGACCTGGACGGGGACGGCTTCCCCGACCCGCTGTGGCTCTACCATGGCGGCCGTGAGGCCTACTGCTACCTGGTGTGGGAGAACGCCGTCTACCAGGTGGACCTGCTGGATTGTGTCCAAAAGGCCCTGCCGGACTGGCGTGGGCCCAATGACTGGGAGTCCCCCACCTTTTCCACCCAGGGACTTTTCTATGATGTGCAGGGGACCGGTCTCGCCTTCCTGGGAGAGACGGAGGGCGTCACCCGCTTCGGGTATCTCCGGTTTTACCCCGGCAGAGTGGAGGTGACCGCCCTCCCGGCCGAGACCCAGCCTGACTGGCAGGTGGAGACCGAGCAGGGGCGGGCCGGACTTCTCACCGCGGGGGAGCAGACCTGGGTCATTATGGAGGACCAGGATGGCCCCCACCTGGCCGAAGTCCTGTATGGCCTGAGTGAGGCCGTGCTCCAGCCTTTCATCGGCATCCTGGGTACCAACGGCTACACCCTGGACTATGTCCAGGGTCCCGCCGGGGACTACCGCAGCTACTATGGCGCTGACGGCACCCCCCTGGTCCTGAGCTTCGGCTGGGACCGGGGGACACCGCCGTGGACCTGGACGGGGACGGGGTCCGGGAGCTGGTGTGCAGCGTCACCTACATGGCCGACGGGGTGCCCGCCGTGCTGGTCTACCGCCTGTCTGAGGGGGAGATCCGGCAGGCCGAAGCCAGCGCCGTGCCGGAGGAGGTGTACCAGAGCGGTCCGCCCACGGTCGGTCCGGCCCGGTCCCGCTACGACCCGGAGACCAACACCGTTACCTCCTCCCTCCGGTTCCAGAGCGAGAAGAAGCAGCAGTCCTGGATTGTGCCGCTGGCGCTGGAGGGCTTGGAATTTTACCCCTACCAATATCAGTATCTGCCCTGAGGGTCATCCCTCAGGGCAGACTTTTTTTCGGGCTTCGTCGCAGCGGCGGACCGCCGGCAGGGCCAGGCAGAGGACGCCGCACAGGGCGGTGAGGCACCCCGAGAGGGCAAACCACCGGGCCAGGCCCACCCGCTCGGCGAAGAGGGCGGTGGCGGCCAGGCCGATGGGCCCGGCGAGGGTCATGACGGCGGAGGTGAGGCCCAGCACCCGGCCCAGGTAGCCCCCCTCCACCTTCTCCTGGATGAGGGCGGTAAACATGCTGTTGAAGAAGGGGGAGGAGAGACCCATGCCCAGGGCCAGGCCGGTAAAGGCCACGAAGGCCGCCGGGCTCAGTCCCCCCACTGCCAGCAGGCAGCCGCCGGTACAGAAGAGGGCGGCGGTCATGGCGGTCATCTTGTTCCGGGTGCCCCCCCACAGCCCCAGCAGCAGGGACCCCGCCAGCATCCCCAGGGAGTAGGCCGTCTCCACCACCGAGGCCGACACCGCCGTGCCGCCGAAGTAGCTCATGCACATGAGGGGGAAGAGGGAGGACACGGGTACCACCGCCACCGAGAAGATGCCGCATATGAGGCACAGCTGCCACAGCCAGCCCTGGCTGCGCAGCAGGGCGCAGCCCGCCCGGCAGTCGTCCAGGAGGCGGAAGGGGGTCTCCTCTCCCGCCGTCCGCAGCTCAGGCAGCCGGGCCAGGAAGAGAAAGCCGATGGCGAAGGCGGCCCCAAGGGCGTCCAGGGTGATGATGAGGGAGAGGGGCACGGCGGCAAAGAGGACGGCGGCCAGAGCCGGGCTCAGGAGTAAGGAGAGGGTCTGCACCCCCTGGGACCAGCCGGCACATTGGGAGAGCCTCTCCCGGGGGACGATGAGGGGGGTCACCGCCTGGAGGCAGGGGGAGTGGAAGGCGGAGCCCACGCTCCGCAGGGCCAGGGTGGCCATAATGACGGGGATGGGCAGCTCTCCCAGCAGGAACCAGCCAGCCACCAGGGCCAGGGACACCAGTCCGATGGCGCCATCGGCCAGGGCCATGATTTTCCGGCGGTCAAAGCGGTCGGCCACCGCCCCGGTGAAGAGGGAGAATACCCCCTGGGGCAACAGGGCCGCCATGGAGGCCAGAGAGAGCACCGCGGCGGAGCCGGTGCGGGCGGTCAGATCCCAGATGAGGGCATATTGAGAGATGGAACTGGTCAGGATCGATACGGCCTGCCCCAGCCAGAGCACGGCGAACTGCCGTTTCCATGTGACGGTCATGGTATGTATTCCTCCTATGGTCCAGACCCGTCGAGACGGGCGGAACGGCGTATTACCGCTCTATCCTATGCTCGGGGCCCGGAGGCGGTCCCTAGACACGCAAAACCCCTCCCGGCCAGAGGCCGGGAGGGGTTTTGCACTTCTGTTCGGTTCAGGACTGTTCCGGCAGGTAACTGAGGGGGTCCACGCTCTCTCCGTCCTTTCGCATCTCCAGGTGGAGGTGCGGGGCGCGGGCGCTCTCGGCGGCGGCGGTGGTGCCGGTGGCGCCGATGATGTCGCCCACCTGGACCTGGTCCCCCGCCTCCACGGTGGGGACAGCTGCCAGGTTAGAGTAGACGCTCTCTACGCCGTCGGCGTGGGCAATGGTCACGGTGGTGCCCATGAGATCATCCTGCTCCACACTGGCCACCGTGCCATTGGCCACCGCCATCACCTCCGTCCCCACGGGGGCGGAGATGTCGATGCCGGAGTGGGTCCGCCAGTCCCCCATGGTCTCGTCATAGGCCAGCACCTCCAGAGACCAGTCGGCCACCACCTGACCCCGCAGGGGCCAGATGAAGAAATCCGCCGCCTGGGTGGTGACAGTGGTCTCCTCCGACGGTGTCTGCGCAGGCGCAGGCGTTGCAGAGGGCGAGGCGGAGGGCGCCTCCGAGGGCGTCGGTGTGGGGGTGGCGGAGGGAGTGGGTGCCGCCGTCACCGTAGGCTTGACGGCCTCCACCGTGGGGGAAACCGCCACCACCACCTGTGTGGGGGCGGATACGGCGGCCTCCTCACCCCCCGTCTGCAAAGAGGAAAAAAGATAATAGCCCGAAATCCCTATGGCGGCGACGCACAGGGTGAGGACTATGTAGAATCCCCTACCCTCCATGAAGTCGCCGACCCGCTCTAAGATCGGTTTCCGTTTCATCATAAGCCTCCAACAATTCAGCGTCAGAGCGCATCCCGGGGCCCCGGGGGAGCTCTCAGAGCCTATTGTGGCCCATCTTTTCCCTTCTTATACCTGTTCTTCCAGTTTCTTTTTCCAATCTTCCCTTGACAGCCACCCTTCATCTGTTTATACTGTATATGTTTAATATATACAGTATAAATGATAATAAAAAATAAGACGTGGGACGGAGGGAAAAAGACTTTAAGAAAACTTTAATCTTTTCTTTCCTGTTCCATATATCTTTTGGTGCTATGCTCAGAATACGCGGGCAGCCACCGCCACAGGCCGCTGAAATTGTGAACGAATTTGAAACTCCCCGTCAAAACGATTGACACATGACAGGCTGTCATATATGATATATGACAGCCTGTCATGTGCGGGAACTCCCGGTACCCGGGCAGGACACTGAAAGGAGGGCTAGTAGTGCCCACCGATACCTTTTTTCGTCTGCCGGAGTCCAAACGGGAGACCCTTCTGCGCTGTGCCAGACAGGAATTTGCCAGAGTTCCTTACCCCGACGCCTCCATCAATCGCATCATCCACTCCGCCGGCATCCCGCGAGGCAGCTTCTACATGTATTTTGAGGACAAATCTGATCTCTTCTTCTATTTGATGGACCAATTTGTGGATGCCTTCATTGAGACCGTGTGCCAGCTGCTGGAGGAGGAGAACGGAGATCTGTTCCTGGCGTTTCAGGGGCTCTTCGACCGTCTCCAGGTCCGGTGCAGCGGCAGCTGCCGGGAGGGGCACGCGTCGGAGATCATCACCATCCTGCGCAAAAATGCCGGCATGCCCCACACCATGGCCATGGGCCAGAGCTATGGCCGGCGCTTTCTCTCCCAGATCCTGCCCCGTCTAGACCGCTCCATTCTGACACTGGAGGGAGAGAAGGAGTTGGAAAACGGTCTGCGCATCCTCCTCTCCGTCACCCTCCCGCTGCTGTGCGAGGGCGTGCTGGCAGAGGACTCCGGCCCTATACGGGCCCGTTATCTCAGCTATCTGACCATCCTAAAGCGCGGTATGCTCCGGTGACGGAGGCCGCCGACAGACCATGGAAAAGGAGTCAATCATATGGAAAGCACCGATCTCAAGCAGTCCTCCCCCGACGCCACCGCACCGGAGACCCAGGCGCCCCCGAAGCCCGTCAAGGTACGCATACCCAAGAAGAAGAAAAAGTGGATCAAGCGGGTCATCGTCCTGGTGGTCCTCATCGCCGTGGTGGTCTTTCTCCTGCGCAGCTGCTCCGGCGGCAGCACGGCCTTGACCTCTGGCACCTACCTGCCCGACATTGCTTCCACCCAGGATCTGGTGGTGTCAGTATCCGGCACCGGCGCCATCGAGCCCATTCACTCCTACAAGGTCACCACCCTGGTGAAGGGTGAGGTGCTGGAGGCCCCCTTCGAGGAGGGACAGACGGTACATAAGGGCGACCTGCTCTTCCGCATCGACTCCACCGACGTGGAGACCTCCATCGAGCAGGCCCAGCTCTCTCTGGAGAGCGCCCAGCTCAACTACCAGCAGCTCCTCAAGAACCAGGAGGACAGCCATAAGAACGCCACCGTGGAGGCCAACGCCACCGGCGTCATCACCAAGCTCTATGTGGACGAGGGCGACATGGTCTCCGCCGGCGCCCCCATCGCCGACATTCTGGACCGGGACAACATGAAGCTGAAAGTCCCCTTCCACTCCGCCGATGCCGCCGGCTTCTACGTGGGCCAGAGCGCCACCGTCACCGTGGACGGCACCATGGAGACCCTCCCCGGCACCATCGACACCATTGCTGCCACCGACTCCGTGGGCCCCGGCGGAACCCTGGTCCGTGAGATCACCATTGTGGTCCGCAACCCCGGTGCCCTCAGCGATACCTCCAGCGGCACCGCCTCCGTGGATACCGCCTCCAGCGCCTCCAGCGGCACCTTTGCCTACGGCGAAAGCAAGCAGGTGGTGGCCAAGACCTCCGGTGAACTCACCAGCCTTACCGTAAAGGAGGGCGACCGGGTCATGGAGGACCAGGTCATCGGCGGCTTTGACGAGACCGACATGGAGACCCAGATCGAAAACGCCGCCATCCAGGTCCAGAACGCCGAACTCACCCTGAAAAACGCCCAGGACCGGCTGGAGGACTACTCCATCACCTCCACCATCGACGGCACCGTCATTGAGAAGAACTACGACGTGGGCGACACGCTGGACACCTCCACCGCCAGCACCACCGGCATCGCCTACCCCGCCGTCATCTACGACATGTCCGCCCTCACCTTTGACATCAGCGTCAATGAGCTGGACATCAACAAGATCGAGGTGGGCCAGAAGGTGGAGATCACCGCCGACGCCGTGGAGGGCAAGACCTTCACCGGCGTGGTGGATAAGGTGAACATCAACGGCATCACCACCAACGGCTCCACCAACTACCCCGTCACCGTCCTGGTGGACGGCACCCCTGAGGAGCTCAAGCCCGGCATGAACGTCTCCGCCAAGATCGTTGTAGAGGACGCGGGCAGTGTGCTCTGCGTACCCGTGGAGGCCGTGAGCCGCGGCGCCGACGGCACCAGCCTGGTCAAAGTGGCCGGCGAGGGCGCCCTGGACGACAGCGGCAACCTGGTGGACCCCTCCAAGCTGGAGGACCGTGAGGTCACCCTGGGCCGCAGCGACGACACCTACATCGAGATCCTCTCCGGCCTGGAGGAGGGTGAGTCGGTCTACGTCTACCAGGCCGCCGGTACCAACTTTATGGCCACGATGATGGGGTGATCAGATGGAACACCTCATTGAATTCAAGGACGTCTACAAGATCTATCAGATGGGCGATGAGAGCGTCCACGCCCTGGACGGCGTCAGCCTGACGGTGGACCCGGGAGAGTTTGTGGCCATCGTTGGCTCCTCCGGCTCCGGCAAATCCACCGCCATGAACATCATCGGCTGTCTGGACGTGCCCACCTCCGGCACCTACCACCTGGGGGGCGTGGACGTATCCACCATGGATGACGATCAGCAGGCCGAAATCCGCAACAAGATGCTGGGCTTTATCTTCCAGCAGTACAACCTGATCCCCAAGCTCAATGTCCAGGAGAACGTGGAGCTGCCCCTACTCTACGCCGGCGTGGGCGCCGAGGAACGGCACCAGCGGGCCATCCGCTCCCTGGAGCGGGTGGGACTGGCCGACAAGCGCAAGAACCTGCCCAGCCAGCTCTCCGGCGGCCAGCAGCAGCGTGTGTCCATCGCCCGGGCCCTGGCCGGCGACCCCTCCGTGATTCTGGCCGACGAGCCCACCGGCGCTCTGGACTCCCGCACCGGCCGTGAGGTGCTGGCCTTCCTGCAAAAGCTCAACGCCGAGGGGGACACCGTGGTCCTCATCACCCACGACAATTCCATCGCCGTCAAGGCCAAGCGCATCATCCGCCTCCAGGACGGCAAGATCATCTACGACGGCGACGCCCACGACCCCCGGGCCGTGGTCCAGCCCGAGGAGGACACCGAGGGCATCGACGGCTTTGACGATCCTGTCCCCGCAGGAGAGGAGGCCAGGTCATGAATTTCACCCAATCCTTCCGCCTGGCCATCAAGTCCCTTCTCACCAGTAAGATGCGTGCCCTCCTCACCATGCTGGGTATCATCATCGGTGTGGCCGCCGTCATCATCATCACCAGTCTGGGCAACGGCATGCAGAACTACATGAATGCCCAGTTCGACCAGCTGGGCGCCAACCTGATCCAGGTCCAGATCTGGGGCCTGGGCGGAGGCATGAGCTCCCGCTCGGTGGACCCCGACGACATGTATGCCCTGGTGGACAAATACCCCCAGTACCTGGCGGGAGTGAGTCCCTATGTCTCTGTCCAGGGCCTGGTCCGCCACGGTTCCGACGAGTACAAGCGCACCAGCATCTACGGCGTCAGCGAGTTCTTCTACGATGCCCAGCGCAACCAGGTCCTCAGCGGCTCCAAGCTGGGGGAGGGCCGGTTTTTGAGCTATGTGGACGTGGAGCGGTACCAAAACGTGTGTGTCATCGGCTCCTACCTGGCCAAGGACGCCTTTGGCGGTGACGCCCTGGGCAAGACCATCACCATCACCGGTACCCCCTTCACCATCATTGGCGTCATGTCCGAATACGCCGACAGCACCCAGGGCAGCGGCGACGATGTGATCTACATCCCCTACGGCAACGCCATGCGCATCAACGGCACCGGCTGGGTCAACCTCTACCTCTTCAACAGCGCCGACAAGGACACCTCCAACCTGGCCAAGGGCATCATCGAGACCCGTCTCTACAAGACCTTCCAGACCGACGACGCCTACTACATCATGTCCAGCGCCGAGATGATGGACGCCATGGACTCCATGCTCAACACCCTTATGATGATCCTCATCCTCATCGCCGCCATCTCCCTGCTGGTGGGCGGCATCGGCATCATGAACATCATGCTGGTCTCCGTCACCGAGCGCACCCGGGAGATCGGCATCCGTAAGTCCCTGGGCGCCAAGGGCAAGGACATCCGCAGCCAGTTCATCATCGAGGCGGGCACCACCTCCGCCATCGGCGGCATCATCGGCATTGTGGTGGGCGTCATCATGGCCAATGTGCTCACCGCTGTCATCGCCGTGGTACTGGGCACCGGCAACGACGGCTTCGTGGCCGTCCCCACCCTGGGGGGCATCGCCGTGTCCTTCGGCGTGTCGGTGGGCGTGGGCATTCTCTTCGGCTACCTGCCCGCCAACAAGGCCGCCCGGCTCAACCCCATCGACGCCCTGCGCTACGATTGATCCATCCGTGATAAAGGAGCGAACAAAGATGAAGAAACGAGTCCTCTCCGCCCTTCTGGCGGCGGCCCTCACCCTGTCCCTGGTCACCCCCGCCCTGGCCGTCACCAGCCGGGACGATGCCGCCCAGGTCCTGGCCGCCCTGGACATTATGACCGGCGACGGAAGTGGAAACCTGAACCTCTCCGCCCCGGTGACCCGGGCGGAATTTGTCAAAATGCTCATGGCCGCCTCTCCCATCAGCGTAGGGGATATGACCTACGTCTCCCCCTATCCCGACGTGCCCGCCTCCCACTGGGCCGCCCCCTATGTGGAGGCCGCCGTCACCGCCGGCTATGTCACTGGCTATCTAGACGGCACCTTCCGCCCCTCCAACACCATCACCCTGGCTGAGGGCGTGGTCATGGCCCTGCGCCTACTGGGCTACACCAACGCGGATTTCTCCGGCTCCTTCCCCGCTGGCCAGATGTCCATGTATAAGACCCTGGACCTGGACGAGGGCATTACCATCGGCCAGAACGACACCATGACCCGGCAGGACGCCATGTACCTCTTCTACAACCTGCTCACCGCCCCCACCAAGACCACCGGCCAGCCCTACCTCTCCTCGGTGCTGGGCTACGGCCTCACCGCCGACGGCAAGGTGGACACTCTGGCCCTCCTCAACGGCACCATGGACGGCCCCGTGGTGGTGGGGGAGGCCGGCTGGCGGGACAAGATCCCCTTTGACCTCTCCAAGGCCCGGGTGACCCGGAACGGCGTGGTCACCACCTCCGCCGCCCTGGTGGACAACGACGTGGTCTACTGGTCCAAGAACCTCAACGCCCTGTGGGTCTACACCAACAAGATCACCGGCCCCATCCAGGCCATCAGCCCCACCTCCGCCCCCACCTCGGTGACGGTCTCCGGCAAGGCCTACACCATCGAGACCCCCACCGCCGCCTACGCCCTCAGCGACCTGGGCACCTTTGAGGTGGGCGACTCGGTGACCCTCCTTCTGGGCCGGGACGGCAAGGTAGTCTCCGCCATGGCTCCCGGTGAGGCCGCCAGCGATTCCGTGTGCGGCCTGGTGATCTCCAGCGTGCCCCAGACCTTCACCGACAAGAACGGCAATGAGTACACCAGTGCCTCCGTCACCGTTCTGGCCACCGACGGCAACTCCTACACCTACAGCGTGGACCGCTCCAACATCCGCGCCGGCGCATTGGTCCGGGTGACCTCCTCCAGCGACGGCGTGGAGGTAAAGGCCCTCTCCTCCGCCTCCATCTCCGGCAAGGTAAGCAGCGACGGTAAGCGTATGGGGAACCTGGACTTTGCCGCCGACGCGGAGATCCTGGACACCTACGGAGAGCGCGGCGTACGCATCTACCCCTCCCGCCTGGCCGGCATGGAGATCACCAGCAGTATGGTCCGCTACTACCTGCTGGACGGCAACGGCGACATCAGCCGTCTCATTCTCAAGGACGCCACCGGCGACATGCACACCTACGGTGTCATCACCTCTGTGAGTGAAGTGGACAGCGATATGGCCACTTCCGGCACCTACGTCTATGACGCGGGCGGCACCTCCGGCACCCTCACCGGCGCCCGGGTCTACCACCTGGTGAAGGGCCCCTTCCAGATGAAGACCGACGGGGATCAGGTGGACGGCTTTGTCAACCTCCCTAGCGTACGCATCGACACGGTGGACGGCACCACCGCCTACGCCGACAACCGCCAGTACACCATCTGGGACGACGTGCTGGTCTACGAGGTCCAGGGGGACAACTACTACCTCACCTCCCTGGCCCTGGTCACCGGCGGGGACTACTCCCTCACCGGCTACTACGACAAGGACCAGAGCGAAGGTGGACGCATCCGGGTCATCCTGGCCAAGGCGTCCTAAGAGAAAAAGCGGACGGAACTTAAAGTTCCGTCCGCTTTTTTATATGCCTGTGAGATCAAAGGGGGGGATGTACTCGGTGTCGGCGGCGCTCCCCTCCTGGGTGAAACCCTCCAGCCCCAGGGCCTCCATGTAGGCCTGGGCGTTCCGGGCCTCCGAGCCCCGCAGCCGCCGGTGGATCTCCGGGAACTCCGCCGCCCGGCCCTGAGGCACATACTGGCTCATGAGGGAGAAGAGGACCGTCCCCGCCGGAAATTCCTCTGAAATAAAATCCATCACCCGCTTGGCCTCGGCCAGGCGGCCGGGGAGGACCAGGTGCCGGATGACGGTGCCCCGCTTCAGAAGGCCGTCCTCCACCACGCATGGCCCCGTCTGCCGCACCATCTCCCGGATGGCGGCCACCGCCACCTCCGGGTAGTCCGCCGCCCCGGAGTACCGCTCCGAGAGCGCCGGCGTCAGGTACTTGAGGTCGGGGAGATAGACGTCCACCTTGCCCTCCATCGTCCGCAGGGTCTCCACCCGGTCATAGCCCCCTGAGTTCCACACCACCGGCACGGGGAGGGGCTTCTCCAACAGCTGGTAGATCACATGGGCGTAGTGGGTGGGGCTGACAAAGTTGATGTTGTGAGCGCCCTGTTCGATGAGCTCCATACAGATCTCCCGCAGCCGCTCCACCGTCACCGTCTTTCCGAAATCCTGATGGCTGATGCGGTCGTTCTGGCAAAAGACACAGTCCAGGCTGCACCCGGAGAAAAAGACGGTGCCGGAGCCATTTTGGCCGGAGATGGGCGGCTCCTCCCACATGTGGAGGGCGGCCCGGGCCAGCACCGGCGCCATAGGCATCCGGCAGTGGCCCTTCCCCACCGTCTCGGTGCGCTCCGCCCCGCACAGCCGGGGACACAGATTGCAGATCATAGCTGATGGACCTCCCGGTCCTCCGTCCGGCCCATGAGCCAGTCTACGGAGACTTGAAATGTGTCGGCGATCTTCAGTAGCGTCACATAGCTGGGATATTTTCCCGCCTCCAGGTCCTGATAGGTCCGCCAGGAGATACCAACCCGCTCTGCCGTCTGGGTCTGGGTCAGTCCTGTCTCCTGCCGGAGCAGGCGGAGTTTGTCTGAAAACATCGTATCACTCCTTGACACACAGACTTCTGTGTGATATAAAGAAATACACAGAGAACTGTGTGTGAGGTGGATTCTCATGTCACTTCTGATGGACGAGCTCTATTTTGCCCTCATCGGCGGTCCCCACCCGGACCGGTGGCCGGAGTACCTGGAAGATAACCCGGTCCAGGCCCACGGGATGTACTGCTTCCGGGAGGGCGTCCGGCTGGGGCTGCTCCTGGCCGTGGAGGCTTTCTCTCCCGAGGTGGGGGAGTAAGCGGACCGTGGTTTGGCGCGCCCCACAAACAGCGCGGGGCTATGGGCGCGTCTGGGAAGCCGCGCCCCGCGCAGCCATGTCGCCTCTCTGCCTTACGGGTGGAAATCCGGCCCCAGGTTGCCCTCCCGCCAGTGCTTGCGGCACAGGCCGATATACTGGTCGTTGGCCCCCAGCACCACCTGCTCCCCCTCCCGGAGGACGTTGCCGTCCTTGTCGAAGCGGGCGTTGCAGGTGGCCTTCTTGCCGCACCAGCAGATGGTCTTGACCTCCTCGATGATGTCGGCGGTGGCCAGCAACTCCTGAGAGCCCGAGAAGAGCTGCCCGGAGAAATCGGCCCGGAGACCGTAGCAGATCACCGGGATATTCCAGTCGTCCACGATGTGGACCAGGAACTGGACCTCCTCCCGGCTGAGGAACTGGGCCTCGTCCACGATGACGCAGGCGTACTTTTTGAGCTCCGCCTCCGCCATGGTGCGCATCTCGGAAAAGTAGATGCAGGGGTGGCTCAGGCCCATCCGGGAGGCCACGAACTTGGCCCCGTCCCGCTGGTCGATCTCCGGCTTCACCAGCAGGGCCTCCTGGCCCCGCTCCTCGTAGTTGTACCGCACCATCAGGGCGTTGGCCGTCTTGCTGGAGCCCATCACTCCATATCGAAAATACAGCTTTGCCATCTCGTTCTCCCTCTTTGTCTATATTAGCGCACTCGTTCTTCCACAAGGTGTTGAAAACTCTGAAAGGCGTTGGGCACGGCGTAGTCCTGCCGCAGCTCCTCCCGCCCTGCCCACACCCAGCCTTCCGGCAGAGTTATATCGGCGGTCTCCACGACCCGGCAGGTCATGCGCCACTCGATGTGGGTGAAAATGTGCTTGCCCGTGCCGCCGTCGGTGAAGTCCAAAGGCTGGATCCCCCAACCCTCCAGGCAGTCCCAGGCCGGGGCGGGCTCGTTGGGGTATTCCCACAGCCCCCCCAGCAGCCCCTTCTTGGGCCGCTGCCGCAGGGCCACCTTACCCTCGTGGAAGAGGAGAAAGACCACCCGGTCCTCCACCCGCCGGGCCTTTTTCGGCGGCTTGTAGGGGAGCTCTCCGGTGCGGCCCTCCAGCCGGGCCCGACAGAACGCCGCCGCCGGGCACTTCTCACACAGAGGCGCCCCGTTGGGAAGGCACACCGTGGCCCCCAGGTCCATCATGGCCTGGTTGAAGTCCCCCGGGGCCCGGACCGGGATGACCGCCTTCAGATCGGCCCACATCCGCTTCTTGGTGTCCGGCCTGGTGATGTCGCTGCCGTCTCCGGTGAGCCGGGAGACCACCCGCAGCACGTTGCCGTCCACGGCGGGTACTGGCTGACCGAAGGCGATGGAGGCGATGGCTCCGGCGGTGTACTCCCCCACGCCGGAAAGGCTCAGCAGGGTCTCGTAGTCGCCGGGGAAGGTCCCGCCGAACTCCTCCACCACCTGCCGGGCGGCCTTTTGCAGGTTCCGGGCCCGGTTGTAGTAGCCCAGGCCCTGCCACAGCTTCAGGAGCTTGTCCTCCCCCACCGCCGCCAGGTCAGCCACGGTGGGCAGGGCCTCCATGAAGCGGCGGTAATACTCCAGCACCGCCGCCACCCGGGTCTGCTGGAGCATGATCTCCGACACCCACACATGGTAAGGGGTTGGGTCGCTCCGCCAGGGGAGGGTGCGGGCGTTTTCGTGGTACCACTGCAAGAGTGGAATGGGGAGCCGGGTCAGTTCATCCAAGGGTCTTGTCCTCCAAAATGGGCCGCGCCGGGGCGGCCCCGTATTCAGGAGCCATTATACAATAAAATTTTTCTCTCCGCAATCAAAAGCGCCGCCCCGTTCATCTAATGGTCAGAAAGGAGGGACGCCCATGACACAGCAGGAATACGCCGTCCGGGCCGACGCCCTGAAGGGCAGGCTCTACGGCATGGCCTTCCTGTACCTGGGGAGCCAGTCCCTGGCCGTGGACGCCGTGGACGAGGCGGTGTACCTGGGTCTGCGCTCCTGCCACAAGCTGCGGGAGGATGCCTTTTTCAACACCTGGCTCACCCGCATCCTTATCAACGCCTGCAACGCCGAGCTGCGGCGGCACAAGCGTGAGGTGGCCATGGCGGAGCTGCCCGAGACCGCCCAGGAGTCCTTCGACGCCCTCCCCCTTCGGGACGCGGTGGGGCGGCTCCCCCGTGAGCTGAAAGAGGTCATCATCCTGCGCTATTTTACCGGCCTCACCCTGGCGGAGACCGCCCGGACCCTGGACATCCCTCAGGGCACCGTGGTCACCCGGCAGCGGAAGGCCCTCCGGCTGCTGCGGCTGGAGCTCACCGATGGAGAGGAGGCGGCCAATTCATGAACCGAAACGAGGAATATTGGGCCCTGGTGGCCCAGCTGAGCGATACGCCGCCGGAGCTGGAGGGCACGGTAGAGCGGGCCAAGGCCCGGGCTCGGAAACGAACCCTCAAGCGGTGGCTGGGCATCCCTGTGGCCTCCCTGGGGGGCGTGGCGGCGGCCTTCGTGCTGCTGGTGAACTGCTGCGTCCCCTTTGCCCAGGCCTGCGGGCGCATCCCCGGCCTCCGGGACCTGGCGGCGGCAGTGGCCCTCTCCCCCAGCCTGAAGGCGGCGGTGGAGAACGACTTCGTCCAGGTGGTGGACCAGGAGCAGACGGAAAATGACATCACCTTCCGGCTGGAATACCTCATTCTGGACACCATGCAGATCAACTTCTTCTACTCCGTCTCCGGCGGGGACTATGACCGCTACCACGTCTACCCCAGCATCACCGGCCCCGACGGAGAAAAACTGGAGGGCTACTCCATCGTCAGCAGCGAGACCACTCCCGGCGATCTGGGCGACTTCAACGTCAACTACGCCGACGACCTCCAGGTGCCGGAGGCCCTGCGCCTCACCTGCGCGGTGACCGCCCAGCGGGAGGACAAGGACGGATCTGCCGTTGCCCCCGACGCCAGCATCTGGGACGAGCCGGAACCCGACCGGGAGCCGGAGGTGGTGGCCACCTTCACCTTCGACCTGGAACTGGACGACCGCTTCACCGTTCCGGGAGAGACCATCTCCCTGAACAAATGGGTGGAGGTGGACGGCCAGCGGCTCCTCCTCCGGGAGCTGGTGGTGAACCCCACCCACGCCCGACTGGCGGTGTCCTCCGACCCCGATAACACCGCCTGGCTGGACGGTCTGGACTTCTACCTGGAGGACGAGAAGGGCACCCGCTACGAGGCCGGTGCCCGGGCCGGCAGCGGTGGCCGCCTGATGGCCAGCGGCGAGGACGGCACCAACGACGTTATTTACTACTACCTGGAGAGCAGCTTTTTCCGCGCGCCCAAGCACCTCACCCTCTACCTCACTGGAGCCCGGTGGCTGGACAAGGACAAGGAATGGGTCACGGTAGACCTGAACACCGGCGAGGCCAGCTGGCTCCCGGATGGCCTGGAGTTCCTCTCCGCCGACCGACAGGGGGAGGATGTCTGGTGCACGATGCTCGCCCCCGGCATCCAGCAGTTCATCTCCTGGACCTACCGGGACCCGGAGGGTGGCGAACACTCCTTCGACTCCATGAGCACTGCCGTACACGCCTCCGAGCCCGAGCAGGAAAACCTGGAGGAGGAACTCCACCGGCTCTCCTTCACCCTGCGGGACTACTCCTGGGACACGGTGGAGCTGAAGCTGAATTTCACCCGGGAGACGGAGTTCTCCCCGCCCATCGCCGTGGAGCTCCAGTGACCGACACGAAATGGGGGCTGTCTCTCGGAACAGCCCCCATTTTTTGCTTCTTTTTCTCCAAAAAGCCCTTGACAAATGTCAGATTTCATATATAATAATGTAGCTTGTCTGGAATCAGGCAGGCAACATCCTTGCTCCTGCACGAGCAGGGGCCATATGTCCATAAGGAGGTGCAAGAAACATGGCAAAAGTCAATGGCAACTACGAGGTGGTCTACATCCTCGACCCCGCTATGGGTGAGGAGGCCATCGCCGCTATGGTCGCCAAGTTCAAGACCATGGCTGAGGCCCGGGGCACCGTGGCCGAGGTTGACGAGTGGGGCAAGCGCCGTCTGGCCTATCCCATCAACGACCTGAACGAGGGCTACTACGTTCTCATGACCTTTACGGCTGACGCCGCCTTCCCCGCCGAGCTGGACCGCGTGCTGCGGATCACCGACGGCGTGATGCGTTCCATGATCGTCTGCAAGGACGAGAAGTAAGGAGCGGCAGAAATGCTCAACAAGATCTTCCTTCAGGGCCGCCTGGTGGCGGACCCTGAGATGCGGCACACCCCCTCCGGGGTGGCCGTAGCCACCCTCCGTCTGGCGGTGGACCGGGATTTCAAGGACAGAGAGACCGGTGAGAAGAAGGCCGACTTCATCAATGTGGTCGCCTGGCGTGCCACCGCTGAGTTTGTCTCCCGGTACTTCAACAAGGGCCGCATGGCCATTGTGGAGGGCCGTCTCCAGATGCGGGATTGGACCGATAAGGACGGCAACAAGCGCACCACTGCCGAGGTGGTGGCCGACAACGTCTACTTCGGCGATTCCAAGCGGGACGGCGAGGGCGGCGGCAGCTACGGCGGCTCTTATGGCGGCGGTTATTCCGCCCCGGCCCCCAGCGCCCCCGTGCCTCCCCCGGCTTACACCGCCCCCATGGGCGGCGGCAACCAGTTTGCCGAGCTGGACGACGACGACGGAGAACTGCCGTTCTGAAAGAACGGCGCCCCATTAATATCATTTCTGAATAAGGAGGGTATATACCATGCCTATGGATAGAGAGCGTCCCCGCGGCCGCAAGCGCCGCAAGGTTTGCAGCTTCTGCGTGGACAAGGTCGAGCACATCGACTACAAGGACGCCGCCAAGCTGCGTCGGTTCCTCTCCGAGCGTTCCAAGATCCTGCCCCGCCGGACCACCGGCACCTGCGCCATGCATCAGCGTCAGCTGACCCAGGCCATTAAGCAGGCTCGTCAGATCGCTCTGCTGCCTTTCGTCACCGACTAATTGGCAACACAAAGCCGGACATGCAAACGCATGTCCGGCTTTTTTATTTCCCATCAGGCGCAGAACCGATGGCTGCCGATGACCTTGATGAGGGGCCGCGACCAGATCCAGCCGCTGGTGGCCGTGCTGGGGTTGAAATAGTAGATGGCGCCTCCGCTGGGATCGGCTCCGTTGATGGCGTCCCGGGCGGCCCTGACGGCGGAATCGGCCACCGGCTGGTCGATCTGGCCGTCCACCATGCAGGTGAAGGCCCCAGGCTGGTACACTACCCCGGCGATGGTGTTGGGGAAGGAGGGGTGGCTCACCCGGTTAAGGATGACCGCCCCCACCGCCACCTGGCCGCTGTACGGCTCCCCCCTGGCCTCTGCCGAGATAACCTTTGCCAGAAGGGCCACCTCGCTGTCCACGGCCGAGGAGGAGGTGCTCCCCTCAGACATCCCCAGGGCCTTCAGGGTGGCGGGACCCACGATGCCGTCGGCGGTGAGACCGTTCTTTTTCTGAAAGAGCTTCACGGCCGCCTCCGTCTTGCTGCCATAAATGCCGTCCGCAGTCCCATCCAGGTAACCCCAGCGGATCAGCTTCTCCTGGATGGTGCGTACCGTCTGCCCCGAGGAGCCCCGATGGTAGGTTGCCGCCTGGGCCGTCTGGACCATGGTAATGATGAGTATATTCAACAGAAAGATCAGGGCAAGGGATAAAATGAGTCGTTTTCTCTGTTCCCGCACATTCCCGCCTCCCACAAAAGTCTCGCCTTTAGTGTACGACCCCGTCGCCTTTCTTATGAGCGGTGAATCATGGAAGAAAAATTGGGTCATACTGTTAGGGAAACTTTTCTTTTCTAAAAAGGAGCGGCATCATCATGGTCAAAGGTATCAACAAGCAGGTCATCGTGGTCAAAACACCCGATCCCCGCCTCTTTGAGGAGGCCATCTTCATCCTGAAGGAGGGCGCGCTCTCCGAAGGCGCCAGCCCGGAACAGGTTCTGCGGGAGGCCAGGCAGGCGGCTAAAAACTACGTCTCCCGGAGTACTGTTCCCGGGAAATGGTTCCAGGCCATCCCCGCCCCGGCCTACGCCGCCGCCGGCGCTCTGGCCGCCACCGCCGCCTGGAGCCTGGCCCTTTTCTTTTGATGAGCCATTGTGCCCATCCCTTCCTTATGATACAATGGCCCTGCATCGGAGGACCGATCATCTCCAGGTCGGATGCCCCGAGAGCCTTTGTACGAAGGAGCGTTTTTCATGTATCAGGTTTCCAACTTTATGGACAACGACGACGTCAAGACCCTCTCCCAGTTGGGTCCCTTCTCCGTCATCGAGTACCAGCGCGACCTGAGCGTTACCCCTTCTTCCGCCATTACCGCCTACTATTGTGCCCAGATGAACGTCAGAAAGCGCCAGCTGGTGTGTGACCTGAGCAAGGCCCAGGTCACCATCCAGGCCGGCGCCATGCAGTGGATGCTGGGCAATGTGAACGCCACCACCGGCATCAAGGGTGTGGGCGACCTCTTCACCAAGGCCGTCCGGGGCAAGGTCTCCGGCGAGTCGGCCATCAAGCCGGAATACACCGGCGATGGTCTGCTGGTTCTGGAGCCCACCTACCGCCACCTCATCCTTATGGACGCTGCCGACTGGGGCGGCTCCGTGGTGCTGGACGACGGCCTGTTCCTGGCCTGCGACTCCCGCCTCCAGCACAAGGCCGTCATGCGCTCCAACCTCTCCTCCGCCGTGGCCGGCGGCGAGGGTCTCTTTAATCTGAGCCTCAACGGCAGCGGCACTTTCTGTATCGAGTCCGAGTGCCCCCGGGAGGAGCTGGTGGAGATCACCCTCCAGAACGACGTGCTGAAGATTGACGGCAACTACGCCATCGCCTGGAGCACCAGTCTGGAGTTCACCGTGGAGCGTTCCGGCAAGAGCCTCATCGGCTCCGCCGCCTCCGGCGAGGGTCTGGTCAACGTCTACCGTGGCACCGGCAAGGTGCTCATGATGCCCACCGCCAAAATGCCCAACCTGTAAGTCGTCCATACAGAAAACGTCCCCCGGAGGCAAACCCTCCGGGGGACGTTTTGTCATTTCTATGGAATGTGTTCAGAGCTGCCCGGCCTTTTGCTTCAAAAAGCTCTTGAGCCACTCCCCCGTCTCCGGATGGGCCAGGGAGAAGTCGATGGTGGCCTCTAGGAAGCCCTTCAGGTTGCCGGTGTCATACCGCTTGCCCTCGAAGTCCACCGCCACCATCTTGTCCCGCTTGCACAGCTCCTTCAGGCCGTCGGTGAGCTGGATCTCTCCGCCGTAACCCGGCTTCAGGTTCTCCAGCGTGTCGAAGATGCTGGGCTGGAGCACATACCGGCCCAGGATGGCGTAATTGGAGAAGATCTCCTCGGGACGGGGCTTTTCCACCATGTCGCTGACCCGGAAGATCCGCTCTTCTAGAGGCTCCACTTTTACAGAGGAGTACTTGGAGATGGCCTCGGTGCTCACCTGCTGAACCCCCACACAGGAGGCGCCGTACTTCTCCGCACCGGCGATGAGCTGGCCGATGACCGGGGTCTGGGAGCGCATGATGTCGTCGCCCAGGAGGACGGCAAAGGGCTCGTTCCCAACGAAGCGCTTGGCCCGCCAAATGGCGTGGCCCAGGCCCTTGGTCTCCTTCTGTCGGACATAGAAGATGTTGGCCAGATCCGCGGCTCGGCGGACCTCCTCCAGCTCCCGCTCCTTGCCCGCCCGGGCCAGACGCTCCTCCAGCTCGGGATAGTAGTCAAAATAGTCGTCCATGGCGGATTTGGCCCGGTTGGTCACCACCAGGATATCCTCGATCCCGGCGGCCACCGCCTCCTCGATGATATACTGGATCACCGGCTTGTCCACCAGGGGGAGCATTTCCTTGGGCACCGTTTTGGTGGCGGGCAGCATCCGGGTCCCCAGCCCGGCTGCCGGAATGACGGCTTTCCGTACTTTCATCTGATCTCCTCCATTGGCGGAGGGAAGGCCTCACGCGTGGGTGAGGCGTCCCTCCGGGATAAGGTCGTGGAAAAACTTGATCTGGGGCATGGCCCGCAGCAGGATGGTGCCCAGCACCAGGCAGACACCCAGCTCACCGATGCCCACGGTGACGCCGTTGTAGAGCCAGGCGGCGGGCAGGGCGGCGGTGATGCCCACCTCGGCAAAGCCGATGGTGAAGCCCACCAGCACCATGTTGCACAGCACCGGCGGCAGCCAGGCCATCCACCAGTGGCGGACCTTGCTGGTCCACAGAGCGGCGATGAGGGTGGCCAGGGAGCCCACCACGATGTCCATGGCGCCGTAGGGCGAGAGCAGGTTGGCGATCAGGCAGCCCACAAAGAGCCCCGGCGCGGTGGCCGGGAACAGGAAGGGCAGCACGCACAGGGCCTCGGAGAACCGGAACTGGATGGGTCCGTAGGCCAGGCCGAAGATGTTGCTGAAGTAGCTCAGCACGGCGTACAGGGCGGCCACCATGGCCGCCAGGGTAAGATCGCGGACAGGACTTTTGCGCATGAAAAAGAACCTCCATTTTTTGTTTAGAGTACGTGTGCCACGCACAGCGGCGCGGGTCCCTTTCCCCGGACGCAGGGCACATAGCGTCCGGACGGCTTTCTCCGCGCCGGTTGGACTGGGTGGGGAACCAGTCGTGGTCATTATATCATGCTTTTTTCTCTCTGTACAGTCATTTTATCACCTTTACAGCGAAGGTTTTCCCCCGTATAATGTCAAAGAGAAGTCTTACCGGTCTTTTGACGGACCGGATCACACTACCAAGGAAGGATCTGATCCCTATGCGCATCCTCATCATTGACGGCCAGGGCGGCGGCATCGGCGCCCGGCTGGTGAGCCTCATCCGGCCCCATCTGCCGGAGGGCTGTGAGCTCCTGTGCGCCGGAACCAATTCCCTGGCCACCAGCGCCATGCTCAAGGCGGGTGCCGCCCGGGGCGCCACCGGCGAGAACGCCCTGTGCTACAACGCCCAGCGGGCCGACCTCATTCTGGGGCCCATCGGCGTCATTCTGGCCAACGGTATCATGGGGGAGGTCCCCCCGGCGGTGGCCGCCGCCGTCTCCGGCGCCGAGTGCGTCAAAATCCTCATCCCCTCTCCCACCTGCGGCACCCTCATCGCCGGCACCGAGGACTGCCGGCTGGAGGAGTACCTCCGTAGGGCGGTGGAGCTGGCCCTCCACGAGCTCTCCAAGCACGGCTTTGCCCCGGTATAACCTTATCCCACTTTGCAAAAAAGTTCCCCCTTCCAAACCGGAAGGGGGAACTTTTCCTATCTTAGATGGATACTCTGACGCTTACTCGGCGTCCCGCATGGCCTTGGCCGCCTCGATGGCCTTCTCTTGGGCGGCAGGCGGAGCATTTCCCATTTGAGCCACGGCTCAAATGGGGACCCTTTCAGAACTTCACGTGCTCGGCGGAAGTGAATTCCGCCTGCGCCAAGGTCTTGGCCCTTCGGTCCAAGACGCTTGTGCGGCGCGGACACGCCGCCCCATCTCCGATGGGGCCCGAGGAAGCCCCTTCGGGAAGCGAAGGGAGCTTATTCGGCGTCCTGCATAGCCTTAGCGGCTTCAATCGCCTTCTCCTGGGCGGCAGGGGGAGCTTCCTCGTAGCGGACGAAGTGGTAGGTGAAGGAGCCTCTGGACTGGGTGATGGACCGCAGGTCGATGGCGTAGGAGGTCATCTCGCCCATGGGCACCTCAGCCTCCACGATCTGGTTGCCGTCATGGTCGGGGTTCATGCCCATGATACGACCGCGGCGCTTGTTGAGGTCACCGATGACGTCGCCCATGTAGCTGTCGGGGATGGTGACCTTCAGCTCGCCGATGGGCTCCAGCAGCACGGGGTTGGCCTGGGCCAGGGCGGCCTTGTAGGCCAGCTGGGCTGCCGTCTTGAAGGCCATTTCGGAGGAGTCCACGGGGTGATAGGAGCCATCATACAGGGTGGCCTTCAGATACACCACGGGGTAACCGGCCAGCACGCCGTGCTGTACAGCCTCCCGGAGGCCCTTCTCTACGGCGGGGAAGTAGTTCTTGGGCACGGCGCCGCCCACGACCTCCTCGCAGAACTCCATCTCCTCCTGCTCGCCGGGCTCGAAACGGATCCACACGTCGCCAAACTGGCCGTGGCCGCCGGTCTGCTTCTTGTGGCGGCCCTGGACCTCCACCTTCTTGCGGATCTTCTCCCGGTAGGGCACACGGGGGGTAGAGAGCTCGGCGTCCACACCGAAGCGGCTCTTCAGACGGGACACCAGCACATCCAGCTGGATGTCGCCGGTGCCGGAGACCACCACCTGGCGGGTCTCGGAATTGTTGACCACGGTGAAGGTCTGATCCTCCTCACCCAGACGGGCGAGGCCGGCGGCGATCTTGTCGTCCTGGCCCTTGGTCTTGGGGGAGATGGCCATGGAGTACACCGGCTCGGGGAAGCTGATGGGCTCCAGCTTGATGACGTTCCGGGGGTCACACAGGGTGTCGCCGGTCTTCAGCTTATCCATCTTGCCGATGGCGCCAATGTCGCCGCAGGAGAGCTTCTTGACCTCCTCGGTCTTCTTGCCCTTCACCTGATACAGGCGGCCCAGCTTCTCGGTCAGACCGGTGCGGGCGTTGACCATGGGCATATCCGACTCGATGGTGCCGGAGAGCACCTTCACATAGGAGTACTTGCCGTACTGGTCGGAGACGGTCTTCCACACGAAGGCCACGGGCACGGCGCCGGGGGAGACGGCAAACTCCACCACGTCGCCGTGATCGTCCTCGCCGGTCTCGGACTTGCCCTCCAGGGGAGAGGGCAACAGATTTACAATATTGTCCAGCAGCATCTGGGTGCCCAGACCGGTGAGGGCGGAGCCGCACACCACCGGGAAGATGGACAGATCCTTCACGCCGGCGTGGAGGCCCTGGATCATCTCGGCATAGGTGAATTCCTCGCCGTTGAAATAGCGGTCCATGAACTCCTCGCTGGTCTCGGCCACGGACTCCACCAGGGCGTTATAGAGCTCGTCCAGGACCTCCTGCTTGTTCTCGGGCACGGGGATCTCGTGGCGCTTGCCGTTTTCAATGTCGTAGGCGCGCTTGTTGAGCACATCAATGATGCCGATGACCTTCTTGCTCTCGTCCCAGATGGGGGCCACCACAGGGGCTACGTTCTTGCCGAAGCGCTCCCGGAGGGTGTCGAAGGCGGCGTTGTAGTCGGAGTTGTCCTCGTCAGTCTTGGAGATGTAGAGGATACGGGGCATTTTCCGCTCCTCGCAGTACTTCCAGGCCTTCTCGGCGCCTACGCTCATGCCGCTCTTGGCGGAGCAGACGATGACGGCGGCGTCGGCCACACGGAGGGCCTCCATGACCTCGCCGGAGAAGTCGAAGTAGCCGGGGGTGTCCAGAATGTTGATCTTGCATCCCTTATATTCTACGGGCGCCACGGCGGTGGAGATGGAAAACTGACGGCGGACCTCTTCTGCGTCGTAGTCGCAGGTGGTATTTCCGTCGGTCACCTTGCCGAGACGGTCAATGGCGCCGGTCTGAAACAGCATGCTCTCGGCCAGGGAAGTCTTTCCGTTTCCACCGTGGCCCAGCAGGCATACGTTGCGAATATTTTGTACGGAATAGCTCATATCTTGTTTCCTCTCCTTACATTTGGGATCTCACGAAAGCGCCGCCCGTTTGTCTGCGTCACTGTCTTAGTCATTATATCTCAATACCAGGCGATTGACAACTCATTTTTTATAAAAAATGTAGTCTCCATACAAATTCCTTCCAAGCCATCCCCGCTTTTCTTTGACAACAGGGACCGGAAACGGTATGATTGCGGAAGAAAATACGATTTGTCCGCCGCGAAAGGAGATTTTTCCATGCGCCTGAATGACCCGAAAATGGTGCTCTTTGACTACGGCCAGACCCTCATCGACGAGCCTTATTTCAACAAGGAGCTGGGGATGGAGGCGGTGCTGGCCCACGCCGACGCCAACCCGCTGGGCCGCACCGCCCAAGAGCTGGCCGACTACATCGACGCCCTGGAGGCCGAGATGGAGCGTTTCCGCACCGCCGACGGCCACATCCCCCTCTATGAGACCCACAACCTTCCCTTCCAGCGGTACGTCTTTGCCTCCCAGCGACTCTCCTTCTCCCTTCCTGAGGAGGAACTGGAGACCCTCTACTGGGACGCCGCCGCCCCGGGCCGCCCCACCGAGGGCATCCTCTCTCTGCTGGATCTTCTGGCGGAGCGAGGCATACGCACCGGCGTCATCTCCAACCTCTCGTTCTCCGGCGCCGCTCTCCGGGCACGGCTGGACCGGCTGCTGCCCAACCACCACTTCGAATTCATCCTGGCTACCAGCGAGTACGTCTTTCGCAAGCCCAGCCCCCGGATCTTCCGGCTGGCCCTCACCATGGCGGGCCTGGAACCCCATGAGGTTTGGTACTGCGGCGACAATCCGGACTGTGACATCGCCGGCGCTGCCGCCTGCGGCATCCAGCCGGTATGGTACACCGGCGCCCTCTCCCCCCTCTGGTCCTCCCAGAACACCCCCGCCGCCGACCACCTTACTCTGGAGCGCTGGGCTGACTTCCCCACCCTTCTGGACAGTGCCCCGGCTCCGTGCTCAGTTTAAAGGCAAGAAAAGAGCGCGTGCTCACGTTTTACCGTGAGCACGCGCTCTTTTTTCATCACTCGATGGGCACATAGCCCAGCACGGACAGGGTCTCGCTGTCGCACAGGAGAACCGCGTAGTCGTGACCGGAGGTGTCCCCCAGGGTCACGGCCCAGTCGGTGCCATCCAGCAGCGCGGCGCTTTCCTCGTCACTGACCGCCGCCGCCAGCTCCCCTTCGGTCACCTGGGCAATGGATACCAGGGCGGTGTCCACCCGGTCCTTCTGCTCAAAGGCGGAAACCGCCAGCCAGGCAGCACAGTTGGCCCGCAGGGTCTCGGTGGTATCCGCATCAGGTTGGACGACCCCGTCGATGGTGGCTGCCTCCGCCGGCAGCACACTGAAGGTGACGGCCTGGTTGTCGCTCTCCTGGCTGTTCCCGCCGTCTTTCACCGTCTGGGTGGGCACCGGTGTGGGCTGGGCCGACGCAGGTGGGCTCATCCGCAGGACGGCTCCGCTGCCGCCCGCCTCCGCATCCTCCCGGACCACCGCAGGCGCACTCTCCGCCGGCAGAGCATCACCGTTGGAGACGGTGGTCTCTTTGTCCTTGCCCTCCGTCTCGGGCTGTTCGGCGCCACCGCTGGCGCCTTTGCCCACGGCGGCATCCGATGACGTATCCTGGGCGGCCTCTGCCGTGGTTACGCTGGCCGCCGCCGGAGCGGCGCCGGTGGAGCCGCCGCTCTGGAGGGTCTTCAGGGTACCGGCCCCCAGCAGGATCACCGCAAAGACCGCCGCCAGGGAGGCCCAACGTTGGATGTGGGACTTTTTGCTCACCCTGGAGAGGGGGACCACCTTTTCCGTCCCGATCCTGTCCATGATGGCCTGGTGGAGCCCGTCGGGCACCTCCTCCTCCAGCTCGGGCAGGAGGGTATGGAGCTGCCGCAGCTCCTCCGCCGCCCCGCGGCACTCCCCGCAGGCGGCCAGATGGGCCTCCAGCTCTCTTTTCTCCTCCGGGGTCAGTTCACCGTCCAGCTCCAGGCTCAAAAGCTCCAGGGCGCGGTCGCAGTCGCACATGGCACAGGTCACCTCCTCTCCTTTGTTTCATCACTTTCTAGACGAAAGCTCGCCAAAAAAGTTCCCCCGCTCCGTCAAAACTTTTCGCAGGGCATTTCTGGCCCGGGCGATGCGGGACTTCACCGTCCCCTCCTCCAGGCCCAGGACCCCGCCGATCTCGGCATAGCTCAAACCGTTGATCTCCCGCATGACCAGCACCTGACGGTGCTCCGGGGTAAGCCTCTCCAGCCCCGCTGCTACCGCCTGCCGGACCTCCGTGCGCTCCAGCTCCCGCTCGGGGGTGTAGCGCTCGTCGGGGAGCTCCACCTGCCGCGCCTCCTCCTCGTCGTCTAAGGAGACCGTCATAGAGAGGTTCTGCCGCCGCTTTTCCTTCCGCAGGAAGTCGATGCAGGCGTTGGAGGCCAGCCGGTAGAGCCAGGTGGAGAAGCTGCTCTCCCCCTGGAAGCGGCCCAGCCCCCGCCAGGCGTTGAGAAATGCCTCCTGGGTCAGCTCAGCGGCGTCCTCCGGGTTACCGGTGAGCCGCCGGCAGAGATTATAGATGCGCTTTTCATTGTCGGTGACCAGAACCTCAAAGGCGGACTCGTCCCCCTTTTTGGCCCGTTCCACCAGCTCCTGTTCCGTCAAGGCGACCCTTCACCCGCCTTTCCTTCCTCATCAAATCATTTCAGGTCCCGCTGGATGCCCGCCGTAATCCGGCGCAGGTCCTCCATCGTTTCCACGTGGCAGATCTGCTCCTTCCAGTAGCCCGCATGGGGTACCCCCTTCAGATACCAGCAATACTGCTTCCGGGCCTCCAGGCAGGCGATCTTCTCCCCCTTATGGGCGGCGTTGATCTCAAACTGACACATGGCGGTGGCACACCGCTCCGCCAGAGGGGGCAGGGGCGGGACCTCCCGACCCTCCAGGGCGGCCTGGGCCTGCTGGAAGAGCCAGGGATTTCCAAAGCAGCCCCGGCCGATCATCACGGCGTCGGCGCCGGTCCAGCGGAGAATGCGCACGGCATCCTTCCCCTCAAAGACGTCGCCGTTGGCCATGACCGGGATGTGCAGGGCCTCCTTCACCTCCCGGATATAGTCCCAGTTGGCGGTACCGGCGTACTGCTGGCTCCGGGTGCGGCCATGGACGGCCACGGCGGACACCCCCGCCTCCTCCATGGCCTTGGCCAGCTCCACGCAGTTGATGGAGCCCTTGTCCCAGCCCAGGCGCATCTTCACGGTGACAGGGCGGCTCCCCGCCCCCTTCACCACCGCCTCGGCCACCCGGACGGCCAGGTCCGGGGTGCGCATGAGCCCAGAGCCATCCCCGGAGTTGGCCACCTTGGGTACGGGGCAGCCCATGTTGATGTCGATGATGTCCGCCCCGGACACCTCCCCGGCAATGGCGGCGGCCTCCTCCATGCACACAGGGTCGGAGCCGAAGATCTGGGCGGCGGCGGGGTGTTCCCCCTCCCCCAGCTTCAGCAGCGGGACGGATTTTTTATCCTGGTAGCACAGGGCTTTGGCGCTCACCATCTCGGTGACGGTGTAGCCCGCCCCCAGCTCCCGGCAAATGGTACGGAATCCCAGGTCGGTAACCCCTGCCATGGGGGCCAGCACCAGCTGGGAGTCAATCTCCACGTTTCCTATCTTCACGGTCTTCCTCCGGTTCAATTTGGTTCTTTTTATCATACCATAAACCGCCATTTTGGGCAAGTGGCGCCGTCTTTTATACCGTTTTGCCCATGAATTCCCGGAAAATCCGCTCAAGGCGCCAGAATGCCGCAGAAAATCGCAGAAAGGGTGTTCCCACTTCCGACGCGATATTTCCAAATCATGGATTATACTGTCTCTACTACCCGATACACAGGAGGAGATCGTCCATGGCGGCGAAGGTTGGATGGAAGTCAAAGGCAGCCCGGGCCCGGGAGGAGATGGCCCGGACGGGCAGGCTGGTGCTCCAGGCGCCGGCCTTGGTGCGGGGGGCGGAGTATGTCATCCGTTTCGTCCTCTCGGCGGTACTGGCGGGGGCGGAGATCCTGAACGGCTGTGCCCCCTTTGGGCTGTCCATGGTGGGCTGCTCAGGCTCGGGGCTGGGCGGCTTCGCCGCCCTTCTGGGGGCCTGCTTCGGCTATCTCGCCTTCCGGGGACTGGCCGAGGGCCTGCGGTACGTAGCGGCGGCCATTCTCATCTTCTCGGTGGCCTTCGCCTTTTTCGATATCAAGCTGTACCAGCGCAGCTGGTTCATGCCGGTGGTGACGGCGGCGCTTTCCGGCGCCACCGGCTTCGTCTATCTGGGAGAGGGGGGCTGGGAGATCTCCACCGTGATCTTTTTCCTCACTGAACTGCTGCTCTCCGGCGCCTGCGTCTACTTCTACCGCACCGCCTTCTCCCCCTGGCTGGACCGGAGGGAGGAGGGTGAGCTCTCCACCCGGCAGCTGGCCAGCCTCTTCATCCTTGGAAGCACCGTCCTCATCTCCCTGGCGCAGCTCACCCTGGTGGGGGACATCATCTCCGCCGGCCGTGTCCTGGCCGCCCTGGCGGTCATGGTCTTTGCCTCCCAGGGGGGCCTGGGTGTCGGCGCTGCCGCCGGCGTAGCCGCCGGGCTGAGCATGGACCTGGCCCGGGGCGGCGGGGACTGGTCCTGCACCGTGTGCTACGGCTGCGCCGGCCTGGTCACCGGCGTCTTTCAGGGTCGGTCCCGGACGGGGTGCGCCGTGGCCTACGTCCTCACCAACGCGGTGGTGGTGCTGTGGGCCTGGGAGGGGGGCTCCGAGCTTCCCCTCCTCTATGAGGTCTTTGCCGCCTCCGTCCTCTTCCTCCTGCTGCCGGAGCAGCTGCTCCGCAAAGTCCACGCCCGGCTGAGCCGGGAGCGCTCCCCCGGCACCGCCGACCGGGCCGCCGCCTACGTCCGGGAGCGGCTAACCCAAACCGCCGAGGCCTTTCGCACCCTCTACGAGTCCATGCGTGGGAGCTTTCATGGGAGTGCCCCCAACGACGGAGATCTCTCCACCGTCTTTGACCGGGCGGCGGACAAGGTGTGCCGCCGGTGCGCCCTCCGGGACGCCTGCTGGCAGCGGAACTACAACACCACCTTCAACGCCCTCAACGACGCCCTGCCCGCCATGGCGGAGCGGGGCCGGGGCGAGGCCGGGGACTTCCCCCAGCACTTCACCACCCGCTGTCTCCACTTTCCTCAGTTCTTGGCCGCCGCCAATGAGGCCCTCACCGCTGCCCTCTGCCGCCGGCAGTACCAGAACCGGCTCCAGGAGAACCGGGCCGCCGTCTTTCGGCAGTATGGCACCCTCTCCACCCTGCTGGGCCAGGCGGCCGCCGAGCTCTCCGGGGAACTGACCCCAGACCCGGTGCGGGAAAAGCGGCTGCGCCGTCATCTCACCGCCCTGGGGCTGGAGGGAGACGCCTGGGTCTACTACGACCAGGCCGGCCACCTGCGCTGTGAGGTGACCGGACCCGACCTGGCACCCCTCCGGAAGGAGGAAGAGCGCGCCACCCTCTCCTCCCTGCTGAAGGTCTCTCTCCATGCGGCGGAGGAGGAGTCTCCCATCGGCACGGGAGAGCACCTGGTCTTCACCCAGGCCGAACCCCTCCAGGCCGTCATGGGGGCTGCCGCCCGGCAGAAGGGGGGAGAGACGGTGAGCGGAGACGCCGGCGGTCTCCTCCGCACCCCGGAGGGGCTTCTCTACGTCATGCTGTGCGACGGCATGGGCAGCGGCCCCGCCGCCAGCCGGGAGAGCAAGCTGGCCGTCCGCCTGCTGGAGCAGTTTTTACGGGCGGGAGTTCAGGCTGAGACCGCCCTGAAAACCCTCAACGCCGCTCTGGCCCTCCGCAGCGAAGAGGAGGGTGGCTTCACCACTGTGGACCTGCTGGAGCTGGACCTCTTCACCGGCGCCGCCGCCCTCTATAAATTCGGCGCCGCCCCTACCTATCTGCGCCGGGGCCCCTCAGTAAGCCGCATCACCGGCGTTTCCCTCCCCGCCGGGCTCACCGACGGGGAACGAATCGCCCCCGACATCACTCGACTCCAGCTGGAGAGCGGAGATGTGGTAGTGATGGTCAGCGATGGCGTGGTAGATCAGCGCGAGGACCAATGGCTTCGGGATGCCCTGGCCGCTTTTGACAGGGAGAGCCCCAAGGACCTGGCTCGGGATCTGGTCTCGACCAATGTGGACGAGCACGGCCCCCAGGACGACCGCACCGCCCTGGTGGTCCGGCTCTCCGCCCGAAGCTGAAAGGAAAAATGTGCCGTTTCCCTTAACAGCAGTGGGAAACGGCACATTTTCTTATTCTTGATCCGATTTATGCTCTTCCCGCTTTTCCTGAATGACGGGGAACGGCTTTCCCTCCGGGGTCCGCTCTTCCGGCGGAAGATCGCGCTCCATAGGCGCTGGCTTGTCTTCCTCGAAAACATCAAAGAGACTTCTGGGCGTCAGTTCCGGCTTCCGGTGGCGGAAGATGGCCGTGATGAGGGGGAAGAGCACGATGGCGATCAGTCCGCCGGAAAAACCGTTGTTATAGAGGTTGACACCGGCCAGCACATACCCGGCCTGGAGGACCACCGCTGAGTGGAGGAAGCCCGCCAGAATGCCTGCAGGCCACCCAAAGACACCGGCGAAGGGGGCCAGGGTAGTACCGAAGAGGGCGGCCAGCTGGAGCGCCGGTGCTTCCACGGTATAGTGCATGAAGATACCGCCCAGGAGCACGCCGCACATGATGGGCAGGATATTTTTTGCATGCTTTCCGTAGGCGGAGAAGCCGATGATGGTGAGGATGCCTCCCAAGGTGGGCCCGTTCAGATCTCCTCCCACCAGGAGGATATACCCGGTGGCCAGAAGCCCGTTCACACCCATGTTGACGAGCACCGGTCCTGTACCTACCATACGCAGGAAGTCGCTGGGGGCCCGTCCCGTACTGGTGAGGATACGCCGGTAACCCGCCCAGGAGGCCCAGACCGGACGGTCGGAAAAGAAGAGGCCGCACACGATGAACGCCAGACACATCAGCGCCATAGCCGCGCCAAAGCGCAGATTATACCCCTCCGCCCAATAGAGAACGCTGCTGGGGGCGTCCCCCACTGCGGTGAGGATGGGCACCAGCATCATGGCCAGCAGGCCGCAGGCAAAGCCCATGTTGTAGAGGTTCATGCCGTTTTGCACCTTGTAGGTATAGGCCGACAGAGGGGGAAGCACCATGCCGATCAGAACACCGGTGAGAAGTCCGCCCAAAGGGTGGGAATAAAGACTTCCATAGGCCATATAGCTCACCAGCGGTGAGAGCGCGGTGGCCAGCAGTGCCACCGAGGTATACTTGGAGAAGGGCTCCTTCTGGATACGGGCATAGATCCAGGTACCCAGGAAGATGGGCCAGATGTTGGTGATATTCTTCCCGAAGAGGGCAAAGCCTGACATCAGGCCCATCTCCGTGATCGTGAAGCCATTGAGGGGGCACCGGGAGAGGAACAGAATGGCGGCGCTGATCAGGGTCACCAGAGCAGAGTTTACGAAGGCCGCCCCCGGCCCCGCAATGGCTACATAGTCGGTGATAAGCACATCTTGGATGTTGATAATCTTCCAAAGCCCAGGGATGATGTTGGCCGGGTCATCAAAAATCAGTCCCGCCAGGATCAGGGCCAGTGCGTACCCCAGGATCGCAAAGTACATGTTCTTATATCGCATCGGAGCTCCCCCCTCTTGGCTATGGTCTGGGTTCAGACGGTGCGGAAAAAGTCTCTTGTCTCCTGGGCGTTGCGCATGACTTCCTCCCGCAGGGCTTCCAGCGAGGGGAACTTCCGCTCTCCCCGCAGCTTCTTGTAGAATTCCATGCGGATGGTCTGGCCGTAGAGGTCCCCGGAGAAATCCAGGATATAGCCCTCCACGCTGACCTTGTCCCCGTCATCCACCGTGGGGCGGACGCCGATGTTGGTGACAGCGGGACGGCTATCGCCGTTTTCGAACCACACCCGGGTGGCATACACCCCGTGGGCGGGCACCAGCACGCCCTCCGGGAAGTGGAGGTTCACCGTGGGGAAGCCAAGGGTGGAGCCCAGCTTCTTCCCGTGGCCCACCCGGTCGGTGAGCACGTGCGGATGACCCAGAAACTCCATGGCCCGCTCCATCTCCCCCTGGGCGATGAGGGTACGGATATACGTAGAGGAAACGGTGATCCCCTCCAGCTCGATCTTGGGGATGATATTACAACCCACGCCCAGCTGGGCGCACAGCTCCTGGAGTCGCTGGGGGTTGCCCTCTCCCTTATAGCCGAAGTGGAAGTCGTGACCGGACACCACATGGGCGGCGCCGTGCTCCTTCACCAGATATTCGGTGACGAAATCCCGCCAGTCCATGCGCATCATGCTGTCAAAGTGGGCCACGATAACCTCCTGGATACCGTAGCACCGCCGCATCAGGTCGGCACGGTCGGCGGGAGAGTTGATCAGGGGAGTCACCGCTCCGGTGATCCGGCTGCCGGGGTGGGCATCAAAGGTAAAGGCGGTGGGGATCAGCCCCTGCTGGGCCGACACCTCTCCCACACGGCTCAGCAGTGCGCCGTGACCCACATGTACCCCGTCAAAAAAGCCCAGTGCGATGGCTCGTTTTGTCTCGTTCAATGGAATCGTCTCTCTTTCCTCTCCCGGCTCACACCGGGAAAAAGCTTTTGACTGTAATGAGCTTGCCCCGCTCCGCCCGGCACAGGGCCAGGAAGGTCTGATCGCCGCCGTAGACCCGGTACTCCCCCTCCGGTATAGAGGGCATCACCAAGGTCATACCGTTGCGGAGCTTTTTCTCCTCCTCCGGCTTCAGGATCAGAATGGGGCGTCCGGCAAAGTAGGCGTCCACCGGCAGCAGCAGACTTTCCGCCTCCCCCCGGTCGGCGGCGGCCTGGACGGCCTCCAACGTCACCGCGTCAGCCAGGGTGAAGCCGGCGGCCATGGTCCGGCGCAGAGCGCCCATGCAGCCGCCGCAGCCCAGGGCCTGGCCGATGTCGTGGCACAGGGTGCGGATATAGGTCCCCTTGGAGCAGCGGACCCGCAGGCGGTAGTCCGCCGGTCCGGTGGACTCCAGCAGCTCCAGCTCATGGATGGAGACCGGCCGGGGCGCCCGCTCCACCTCCTTGCCCTTCCGGGCCAACTCGTAGAGCTTCTTACCACCGATCTTGATGGCGGAGTACATGGGCGGGATCTGAGTAATATCCCCGCGGAACTGGTCCAGCACCGCCAGCACCTCGTCCCGGCCCACCGTCACCGGTCGCTCCTCCACCACCTCACCGGTGGTATCCTGGGTATTTGTAATAACGCCCAGTTTAAGCTCTGCAATATATTCCTTTTCGGATTCAGAAGCGAACTCCACCGCCCGGGTAGCCCGGCCTATGAACACGGGCAGCACCCCGGTGGCCATGGGGTCCAGGGTACCGGCGTGGCCCACCCTCTTCTCGTGGAAAATGCCACGCACCTTGGCGCACACGTCCATACTGGTCCAGTCCGCGGGCTTGTCAATGACCAGAATACCGTTAGCCATCGGCCTGCACCTTCCGGATGGCGTCCATAATGGCCGTCTTGGCCTCTTCCACCGTACCCGGCACCGTGCAGCCGGCAGCGGGGGGGGGGCCGCCGCCCCCCAGCAAGGCGCATACCTTGGTGGCGTTGAGGGTCTCATCGGTGCGGACGGACAGCTTGCAGGACCCACCCTTCAGCTCCCGGATGGTCACCGAGGTGTGGACCCCCTCCAGCTGCCCCACAAAGGCAGCGATGTCCTCGGCGTCCCGCTCGGTAGCCTCCAGCCGGGCCATATCGGCCAGACTGACGGCCGCAATGGCGATGGCGCCGTCGTCGTGGAGGTCCATGGTGTCCACGATGAGGGACTCCAGCTTCAGCCGTTTCAGGCTCTTGGTGCGGAAGTGGCGCTTGTTGGCCTTCTGAGCGTCAATGCCGGTGGCCATCAGGTCGGCAGCCACCCGGTGGGTGGCAGGCGTGGTGTTGCTGTACTGGAAACAGCCGGTGTCGGTGGCCACCGCCACATAGAGGGGCAGGGCGGCCGCCGGAGACACCGGCCCCCACTGGCGGATGAGGTCGTAGATGAGCTCACCGCAGGCCGCCCGTCCGGCATCCAGACAGGTCTCCTTGGCGAAGTACTCCTGGGAGGGGTGGTGGTCGAAAGCCAAGTCGATGCCCTTTTGGAGCCATACCTCACCGGCGGGGGTGAAGAGCCCCTTGCCGGCGATGTCCACCGACACCACATAGGCGGGCTGGAACTCCTCCGGAGCCAGATAGCCCTCCAGATAGGGGGTGAAGAGGGTGGTGGCGTCCTCGTTGGGGAGGACCCATGCCGTCTTACCCTGCTCCCGCAGGGCCTGGCACAGACCCACGGCACAGCCGATGGTATCCCCATCGGGCCGCTTATGGGTCAGGATGAGAATGTCATTTTGCCGCAGCAGCAGCGCTGCCGCTTCTCTATACTCCATGCTTCCGGCACCTCACTTGTCCAGCTTTTCAATGAGCTCCAGGATGTGGGCGCCCTCGGCGATGGAGTCATCGGCCACAAAGGTGAGCTCGGGGGTATACCGGAGCTGGAGGGCCTGGCCCAGCTCCCGGCGCAGATAGCCGCTGGCCGACTTAAGGCCCTTGACCACCTCTTTGACGTCGCTCTTGTCCAGCATGCTCACATAGACCTTGGCATACCGCAGGTCGGGGGCGGTGTCCACCGCTGTAATGGAGACCAGCCCGTGGACACGGGGGTCCTTGACGGTCCGGATCAGGGCCGAGAGCTCCCGCTGGATCTCCTCGTTGATGCGTCCAATACGATTGCTTGCCATATTTTTCTCCTATCAAGCGTACAGACCCGTCCCCTCCTCAAATGACTTGGGGATGGAACGGGTCTGTTTGGTTGTGTTTCTTTTCCGGCGAGATCAGACCTCGATCTGTTCCATCAGGTAGGCTTCGATGATGTCGCCCTCCTTGATGTCCTGGAACTTCTCGAAGGTGATACCGCACTCGTAGCCCTGGGCGACCTCCTTCACGCTGTCCTTAAAGCGCTGGAGGGAGGCGATGGCTCCATCGTAGATGACGATGTTGTCCCGCAGCAGCCGCATCTGAGCGCCGCGCTGCATCTTGCCCTCGGTGACGTAGCAGCCGGCCACCATACCCACACCGGTGATGCGGAAGACGTTGCGGACCTCGGCCCGGCCCAGGTCCACTTCCTTGAACTTGGGGGCCAGCATGCCCTTCATAGCGGCCTCGATCTCGTTGATGGCGTCATAGATGACCCGGTACATCCGCATATCCACGTTCATGCGGGCGGCCGAATCCCGGGCGTTGTTGTCGGGCCGGACGTTGAAGCCCACGATGATGGCGCCGGAGGTGGCGGCCAGCATGACGTCGCTCTCGCTGATGGCACCCACGGCGCAGTGGATGACCCGGACCCGGACCTCTTCGTTGGTGAGCTTCTCCAAGCTGGACTTCACGGCCTCGGCGGAGCCCTGGACGTCGGCCTTGACGATGATGTTCAGGTTCTTCATCTCGCCGGCCTGGATCTGGCTGAACAGGTCCTCCAGAGACACCTTCTGACCCACTGGGCCGTTCATCCGATCCTTCTGCTCCTGCTTGCGCTGCTCCACCAGCTCGCGGGCCATGCGCTCGTCGTCCACAGCGTGGAAGTCGTCACCGGCGCCGGGCACCTCGCCCATACCAATGATCTCCACAGGCACGGAAGGACCGGCCTCGGTGACCTTCTCGCCCCGGGCGTTGGTCATGGCGCGGACACGGCCCACGGCGGTGCCGGCAATGATGATGTCGCCCTGGTGCAGGGTGCCGTTCTGGACCAGCAGGGTGGCCACGGGACCGCGGCCCTTGTCCAGCCGGGCCTCGATGACGGCGCCGTGGGCGGAGCGGTTGGGGTTGGCCTTGAGCTCCTGCATCTCGGCGGTGAGGACCACCATGTCCAGCAGGTTGTCGATGCCCTCGCCGGTCTTGGCGGAGATGGGGCAGATGATGGTCTCGCCGCCCCACTCCTCAGGCACCAGCTCATACTCGGTGAGCTGCTGCTTGATGCGGTCAGGATTGGCCTCAGGCTTATCCATCTTGTTGATGGCCACGATGATGGGGATGTTGGCGGCCTTGGCGTGGTTGATGGACTCCACGGTCTGGGGCATGATGCCGTCGTCGGCGGCAACCACCAGAATGGCGATATCGGTGATCATGGCGCCGCGGGCACGCATGGCGGTGAAGGCCTCGTGGCCAGGGGTGTCCAGGAAGGTGACGGGCTTACCGCCCACGTCCACCTGGTAGGCGCCGATGTGCTGGGTGATGCCGCCGGCCTCGCCGGAGGCCACGTGGGCGGAACGGATATAGTCCAGCAGGGAGGTCTTGCCGTGGTCGACGTGGCCCATGACCACCACCACGGGAGCGCGGGGCTCCAGATCCTCCTCTTTATCCTCGCTGACGTCGATGAGCTTCTCCTCGATGGTGACGATGACCTCGTGCTCCACCTTGCAGCCCATTTCCTCGGCAATAATGGCCGCGGTCTCGTAGTCGATGACGTCGGAGAGAGAGGCCATGACGCCGTTCTTGATGAGGCACTTGACCACCTCGGCGCCGGTCTTCTTCATGCGGGAGGCCAGCTCGCCCACGGCGATCTCGTCGGGGATCTTGACCACCAGAGGATGCTTTTTGGCGATCTCGGCCTGGAGGCGGCGCATCTTCTCCTGCTCCTCCGCCCGGCGCTTGCTGCCCTGGAAGCCGCCGCCCCGGCGCTGCTGGTTCCGGCCCTGGAACTTCTGCTTGCCGGCCTGCATCTGCTTGGTCTTGCCGGCGGCCAGGTCCTCCAGCCGCTGGTCGTACTTCTCCAGGTTCACATTGCCGCTCTTCCGGGTGTCCACGATCTTCTTCTCGGGGACCTTCCGGCTGACGGTGTTTTGCTGGGGTGCGCTCTGGGCGGGCTTCTGAGCCGGCTGCTGCTGGGGCTGCTGGCCCTTGCCGCCATTGTTCTGCCCTGCGGCGGGCTTGCTCCCGCTCTGGGTGGCGGTGGCGGGCTTCTCCGCCCCCTTCTGGGGCGCGGGTGCCGCCTTGGGCTCAGCGGCGGGCTTGGGCTCGTGATAGGTGTCGGCAAAGATGCTCTCGATGCTGGCCACCTGGTTGTTCTGGGTCAGGTAGTCGAAGAGGATGGACAGCTCGCCGTCCTCCAGCACCTGCATGTTGTTCTTGGGGGCCTCCCCGTACTTGCCCAGAATGTTGATGATCTCCTTGGGCGTGCGGTCAAAGTCCTTGGCCACATCCCGAACTCTGTACTTGATCAGACTACTCAAATAAATTCCCTCCGTTGATCGTTGGGATCACTCCAATACGAAAACCCGGAGCGGAGATCCGGGCTTGCGTATTGAAGCGATCCGCAGGCCGTTACTTCCTTCCTGCCGCATCCGCGGCCTCATCTGTACCCCTTCACGTCACGTGACGCCCTCCTCCGCGCTTTGTACCCTTTCCGGGACCTTTCCGCTCCTTCTTCTTCCGGCCGGACGCCTTGCCGGGCGCCGCCGGTCTGGCGGGGGCGGCCCAGGGCTTGGCCGCCGCCCGCTCCAGCTTCTTCTCATGCCGCCGCTGTTCCTTCTGCCGCTGGAGGGCCCGCTGGGCCTTTTCCTCCAGGTCGGCGGCCGTCTCGCCGTACTGCGCCCCGTCCGCCTCCGCCAGCTTACGAGCGAAGGCGGCCGCCAGGCCATAGTCGGTGAGGGCCAGCATGGCGCAGGAGGAGCGGCCCACAGCGAGTCCCAACTCCCCCTTGGTATAGGGGCTCTGGAGAACGGGTACCCCGGCGGACAGGGCGAAGTGGGACGCCCGGCGCAGGGTGTTGTCGGCGGCGTCGGAAGCCAGCACCACCAGCCGGGCCTTGTGTGCCCGGGTGGCGGCTGCCACAGGCTCCTCGCCGACCTCCACGCGGCCGCCCTTCCGGGCCAGGCCGATGAGCCGCAGCGCGTTATCCATTCTGCTCCTCCCCCGTCTTCATCTGGCCCTCCAGGGCCTCATAGACCTCCGGCGGCAGGGCCGCCGAAAAGGCCCGCTCCAGGGCCTTGGACTTCCGGGCCTTTTTCAGGCACTCCGGATCAGGACACACGTAGGCCCCCCGCCCCGGCTTCTTGCCCTTGAAATCCAGGGAGACCTCTCCCTCGGGGGAACGCACCACCCGGATGAGCTGACGCTTTTCCTTCATCTCCCGGCAGCCCACGCACTGCCGCATGGGGATCTTCTTCGGCATGTCACACGCCCCCCTTTACCAAATATCGTCTCCCCCGCCGCCATCCAAATCCAAGGGGTCCTCCTCCCAGACGGCAAAGGGTTCTGTCTCTTGCGTACCGTCCTCCGCCGGAGCCTCCTCCGGCAGGCCGGTCTCCTCCGCAGCGGGCCGGCGGTCACCGTCTGGGACGAAAAACCAGTCCCATTTCTTCCAGTCCACGCCCATCGCCTCCAGCGGATCTGTGCCAGAGCTTTACTCCTCGATGTCCACGCTCTCCTCGGGCTCCTCTTCGATCTCCACCTCGGTGTCCTCCGCCGTGGGCAGCTCTCCCGGGTCAGACTCCGGCTTGATGTCGATCTTATAGCCCGTCAGCTTGGCCGCCAGTCGCGCATTCTGGCCCTCCTTACCAATGGCCAGGGAGAGCTGGTCGTCGGGCACCAGCACCCGGCAGCTCTTGCCGTCGGGCAACAGGTCCACGCTGACCACGTCGGCGGGAGAGAGGGCCGCCGCCACATAGGCGGTGGGGTCCTCGCTGTACTTGATGATATCCACCTTTTCGCCGTGGAGCTCTTCCACGATGTTGTTGACCCGCTGGCCGCCGGGGCCCACGCAGGCGCCGATGGGGTCCACGTTCTCGTCGGCGGACCAGACGGCGATCTTGGTGCGGCTGCCCGCCTCGCGGGCGATGGACTTGACCTCCACGGTGCCGTCGTAGATCTCAGGGATCTCCAGCTCGAAGAGGCGCTTGACCAGGCCGGGGTGGGTGCGGGAAATGAGGACCTGGGGCCCTCTGGTGGAGCGGCGGACCTCCACCACGTAGACCTTCAGCCGGTCGCCCTCGTGGATCTCCTCCCCGCGGACCTGCTCGCCGGGGGCCAGGAAGGCCTCGGTGTACTCGCTGCTGGAGCTGATGCGCAGGTTGGCGGCGCCGCTGCGGGGATCGATGCGGGTGACGATGCCGGTGAGGATCTCGTGCTCCTTGGAGCTGAACTCGTCATAGATCATGCCCCGCTCGGCCTCCCGGATGCCCTGGATGATGACCTGACGGGCGGTCTGGGCGGCGATGCGTCCAAAGTTCTTGGGCTTGACCTCGATGCGGACCACGTCCCCCAGCTCGGCGTGGGGGATGGCCCGTCGGGCCTCCTCCAGGGACATCTCGGTGGCCGGGTTGTCCACGGTCTCCACGATGTCCTTGAGGATGAACATGCGCACCTCGCCGGTGGCCGGGTTGGCCTTGACCTCAATGTTGTCCCCGGCGCCCTCATGGTCCCGCTTGTAGGCGGAGGCCAGGGCCTGGGTAATCTTCTCCATCATATAGCCGGCGGGAATGCCCTTCTCCTTCTCGATCTGGGCAATGGCGGCGAAAAACTCCTGGCCGTCGTTCTCGCTGCTGTTGGTCTTTTTCGCGTTCTTTCTCGGCATTTCGTTACTCTCCCTTAAAAGCTCACGTGCAGCCGCACCTGAGCAACGTCTTTCTTCTCCAAAGTGGCGTCTCCGCCGGGGAGCTCCACGGTCACATCCCCGTTGTCATAGCCCTTGAGCACACCGGTGAGCTCCTTGCGCCCCTCCCGGGCCCGGTAGAGCTTCACGTCCACCTCGCTGCCCAGGAAGGCCGCGAAGTGCTCCGGCTTCTTGAGCACCCGGTCGGCGCCGGCGGAGGATACCTCCAGGGTATAGCTCCCCTCGATGGGATCGGCCTCGTCCAGGGCGTCGCTGAGGGGACGGCTCACCGCCTCACAGTCGTTGATGGACACCCCGCCCTCCTTGTCGATGTAGACCCGGAGGAACCACTCCCCCGCTTCCTTTACGTACTCCACATCCCAGAGCGAGCATCCGGCAGCCTCCACGATGGGCGCCGCCAGCCCCGCTGTGAGTTCGGTCACTTTCGCCATGTTTCGTCCCCCCTGACGCGCTTTTCCAGATACTTGCAGATCCGTTTTTTTCAATAAGAAAGAGCGGGGCGGACCCCACTCTTGACGGATACGTACACTGCTAGTATAGGCAGTATACCATATGGATAGCCTGATTGCAAGATTTTTACCGGGAAATCTCGAAAATGCAGGGGCTTTTCCCCCTGAAAAGGAGAGACCCGGGCGGTCAGGTCCGGGGCTCCGCTATGACATGCAATGGGGGACCGTCCAGGTCCACCCGCCGGGTGGCCAGGGCCACGGTGTGGGCTTCGTGGGCGCACAGCAGCACGGGGAGCCCCAGGCCGTACACCGCCTCCATGAGGGACTCCGTCCGGGCCGGGTCCACCCCGGCAAAGGGCTCGTCCAGCAGCACCCACCCCCGGCGGACCTCCGCCAGGGCCAGGGCCCGGACCAGGGCCAGCCGCCGGGCCATGCCGCCGGAGAGGGCGGCGGGATAAGTCCCCTCCTCTCCCTCCAGCCCCGCCGCCGCCAGCCACCGCCGGGCGGTCTCCCGGTCGGGCCGGGGCAGCACGTCGGTGATGTGCTGCTCCGCCGTCCGCCATGGGAAGAGGCGGTTTTCCTGGAAGAGGAGGACTGCCTTGGACGGGTCCAGGCCGGTGAAGGCCCCGGAGGATGGTTTCTCCAGCCCCATCAGGGTCCGCAGCAGGGTGGTCTTACCACAGCCGGAGGGTCCGGCCAGGGCGGTGACCCTCTCCCCCGGCACGGTCAGGGAAAACCGGTCCAAGACCAGCTTTTCTCCGTAGGACACCGTCAGTTCACAGATCTCCAGCACGGTCGTTCCCTCCCTTCCCCCGCTCCAGCCGGCCCAGCAGCCGCCCCAGGACCCCCTCCACCACGAAGCTGAGGAAGAGCACGGTCAGGGTCCAGGCGAAGAGGGCCGGGGTCTCCAAATAGGTCTTGGCGTTGCTCACCTGGGTGCCGATGGCCAGTTTGGGCAGGCACAGTACCTCGGCGGCCACCCCCGCCTTCCAGGCCAGACCCAGGCTGGTGCGGCAGGCGGCGGCGAAGTAGGGCAGCACTGAGGGCACGTACACCAGGGTCAGGGTGCGCCGGCGGGAAAAGCCGTAGGCCCGGGAGAGCTCCAGCAGCTGGGCGTCGGTGCTGTCCACCCCCTGGACCACGTTGCCCCACACCACGGGGAGAACCATGAGGGCGGCGATGATGGCGGGCACCCAGTTCCGGTCGGCCCACAGCAGCACCAATATAATAAAGGAAGCCACCGGGGCGGCCCGGACCACCTTCACCGCCGGGGCGAAGAGGAGACGGGCCCACCGGGAAATGGAGGTGATGGCGGCCAGGGCGGTGCCTAGCCCCACCCCCACGGCGGCGCCGGCGAAGACCCGGCACAGGGAGGCCGCCGCCGTCCGCCAGAAGTCCACCGTCCCCACCAGCTCCAGCAGCTCCTGAGCCACCCTGGGGGGCGCGGGTAGGATGAAGGCCTGGCCCTCCCACAGGCAGGTGAGGAGGCCCGAAGGGTCTCCGGTCTGCTGCCAGGCCGTCCATGCTGTACTCAGGCTCCGGTGCCCAGCGCACAGGGCGGCGCACTCCCACACCAGCAGCCAGAATAGGATGGGCAAAAGCCGCTCCCGCCAGCCTTTGGCGGGAGCGACAGTCAGCCTCTTGTTCACCCCTCGTAGTAGAAGGCGTCGTCGGGGATGCCCCCGCCGATGGAGTCGGGATTGGCCTGATAGAGGACCTCATAGTAGCCCTGGATGGCGCTGCGCATGTTGGAGGCGCCGGTGATACACACCAGGGCGCACTTAGGGATGGCGGCCTCGGCAATCTGGGCGTTGGCGGTGATACCATAGCTGGCCACCAACTGGGACGGGTTCTCGTCGCTGGAGAGGATCAGATTGTCCGGGTCGTTCATGAACTCCACCGAGGCGGCATAATCGCTCAGGAAGTTCTCCACAGCCTGGGGATTCTCCTGAATGAAGTCGGTCCGGGCCACGATGGTGGTCATGGTGAGATGGCTGCCGTTCTGGAGGTTGTCCCACTGGGCGGACAGGTCCAGGGCCTCCCGGACGTCGGCGTTCTTGAGCTGCACGGCGGTGGCGGCGGGGACGGGCAGCATGCACAGGTCGGCCTCGCCGCTGACCATCAGGGTGGTGATCTCGTCGCCGGTCTTCCACTGGATGTCCACATCGGCGGGGTCCACCCCGTTCTCGGTGAGGAGGTAGTTGAGGACGTACTCCGGGTTGGCGCCCTGGCCGGTAGCGTAGAGGGTACGGCCGGCCAGATCGGCCATGGAGTGGACAGTGTCGCCGTTCTCCAGGATATAGAGGACGCCCAGGCCGCTGACGGCCAGCATCTGAATGCCGCCGTCGGTCTTGTTGTAGAGACTGGCGGCCACGTTGGAGGCCACGGCGGCGATGTCGATCTCACCGTTGGTGAGACCGGCGGCCACCTGGTCGTTGGCGGTAAATACCTCAACATTATAGCTGTTGGCGGTGGTGCCGGCGTCGCTGTCCGCCATGAGCTTGGCGGCGCCCACGCCGGTGGGGCCATTGAGGACGGCGAAGCGGACGGTATCGCCCGCCTCCTGGGTGGGCTGGGCGGTGGTCTCCACCGGGGCGCTGGTCTCGGGGGCGGCGGTCTCCGGCACGGGGCTGGTCTCGGCGCTCTTCTGACCACAGCCGGCCAGGGCGCCGCCCAGCATCAGCAGGGCCATGGTGAGGGCGAGCAGTTTTCTTTTCATGCTAAGTTCCTCCATTCTGTATCTCCAGGACCCTACGGTCCAGGATGACGATGGTCTTTCCCGCCCGGCGGATGGCCCCCGCCCCCTCCAGCTCCTCAAAGGCGCGGTAGAGTGAGGCGCGGCTCACGTCCAGACGGCGGGAGAGCTCGGTGGCAGGGCAGGAGACCTCCTCCCGCCCCGACTCCAGCAGCCAGCGGGCGAGTTTTCCCGTGACCTTGGGGGCGGTGAGGCCCTCCACCTTCCGGCTCAGGAAATGGATGCGCTCGGAAAGGTAGGCGATGTAGCTCCAGCGGAAAGCCGGGCAGTCGTCCAGCAGTTCGGCCACCAGCTCCTCCGGGAAGAAGGCCACAGTGCAGGGGGTGAGGGCGGTGATGGTGGTCTCATAGCGGTCCCGACGGTGGAAGAGGGCCGCCGCGCCGAAAAAGGCCCCCCGCTCCAGGGTGCTCATGACCAGAGCCCCTTTGGTAACCCTGGCCCGGCCGGAGAGGAATACCCCCAGGCACCGGCGGAACCGGCTGGGGCTGTAAATGACCGTCCCTTTTGGAAATTGCTCCCGCAGGCAGTCCGGGTCCTCCGCCGCCCGGCGGAGCCGCTCCTCCGGCACCTCCCGAAAGAGCTCTGTCCGGGCCAGGGCGGCCAGTTGCTCTCCGCTCCAGTCCTCCGCCATTCCCTCGCCCCACTTTCTGTCTCATTTCAGACACTTTTAGATTTTACCCCCTGGATGGACCAAAGTCAATCCCGAACATAAGATGAGGAGGAAAGGAGGGATCTCCAGGATGGGATACCGCAACCACTGTCCCCACTGTCAGGCGCGGCAGCGGCAGGCGGCGGAGTTGGCCTGTGTCCAGGCCGCCGCAGCCCGTCAGGCAGCTCTGGCTGACACCCCTACCCGGGTCTGCACCCCCGGCCAGTGCGTCGGGACCTGCCCCACCTGTCAGGAGGTGGTTTCCCTCCTCCGGCGCCAGAACCGGCTGCTGGAAGAGCTGCTGGAGGCCATGGGCGTTCGCCCCTGACCATTCTGTGGGGGGGGCCCCCACCGGGGCGGCCCCCCCAATTTTTTTTAATTGCTTTTTCCCGCCGGTTCCGCTACAATATGGTCTACTCATACCAGGACCGGCATCCGCCGGCCGCACTCAGACGTCCACAAAAGGAGACTGCCATGACACAAGCGCGCAGTGAGATCTGCTTTATCGCCCCCACGGACATGCTGGCCCGACGTGCCGCCGCTATCATCCAGAAGCGCGACCTGTCCATTCCCGTCCACACGGCGGTGCTGGAGGATGCCGCGGAATGGGCAAAAAAATGATGGAGCAAGGCACCTGGATCTTCATCAGTCGGGGCGTCACCCGAAAGCTCATTCAGCGTACCCTGCACACCCCGGTGGTCAACATCCCCGTGGTGGCCTCCGACTACATTCCGGCCATCCAACAGGTGCAGAACGTCCGCGGCCCCATCGCCTTTTTCGCCTACGAGCCCCCCAGTGACGAGCTGAAAACCATCTGCTACCTGATGAATATCCAAATGCGCCACTACCAATTCTCCGACACCGCCTCCTGCCGGGCCTGTGTCCAGCAGGCCGCAGCCGACGGCGCGGTGTGGGGCATTGGCGGCATCGTCTCCGCCGGCTACGCCAAAGAGGCCGGTCTCCCCTATGTCCTCATGGAGAGCTCGGACATCGCCGTCTCCCAAGCCATCGAGAACGCCTGTCAGCTCTGCGAGCTCCAGCGGGAGAACGCCCGGAAGCAGGAGGCCCTCCAGATCCAGCTGGAGCGCTATCAGAACATCCTCAACTATACCCATGACGCCATCATCGCTGTGGACGCCCAGGGCCGGGTGGAGGTCACCAACCAGGTGGCCGAGCGGCTGCTCGGCCCGTCTCAGGCCCCTTATATCGGCAAGCCCATCGGGCAGGTGCTCCCCAACACCCACATGACGGCGGTCCTCCGCAGCGGCACCATGGAGACCGACCAGCTCATGACCATCGGCGGCACCCTGGTCTCCACCAACCGGGTCCCCATCATTGTCAACGACAAGATCCAGGGGGTGGTGGCCACCTTCCAGGACATCAAATCCATCCAGAGCACCGAGCGCAACGTGCGCATCAAGCTCCATGAAAAGGGACTGCTGGCCAAGTACCGGCTCTCCGACATCGTGGGCACCTCCCCCGCCCTGCTGGCCGCCAAGGAGATGGCCCAGCGCTTTGCCGACGCCCCCTTCACCATCATGCTCTACGGAGAGACGGGCACCGGCAAGGAGATGTTCGCCCAGGGCATCCACAACGCCAGTCCCCGGCGGGACGGGCCCTTCGTGGCCGTCAACTGTACCGCCCTCTCCAAAAGTCTGCTGGAGTCCGAGCTCTTCGGCTATGCAGACAGCTCCTTCACCGGCGCCAAGCGGGGCGGCAAGCCCGGACTCTTCGAAATGGCCCACGGCGGCACCATCTTCCTGGATGAGATCGGCGAGCTCCCCCTGGAATTCCAGGCCCAGTTTCTCCGGGTCCTTCAGGAGAAGGAGGTGCGCCGGGTGGGCGGTGACACGGTGATCCCGGTGGACATCCGGGTCATCGGCGCCACCAACCGGGACCTCATGCGTGGGGTGGAGGAGGGCTCCTTCCGCCGGGACCTCTATTACCGTCTCAACGTACTGACAGTGAACATCCCGCCCCTGCGGGACCGGGAGGACGACTTTCTCCAGATCGCCGACTCCATCTACGACCGTATCGTCCCCGACCGGACGCAGGAGGAACGCCTGGTCTTCCGCCGCATTTTGGAGCACTACCGCGGCTACGCCTGGCCCGGCAATGTGCGGGAGCTCACCAACCTGGTGGAGCGGATCTACCTTCTGCAAAAGCAGTCCCTTCCCCAGGATAAGATTCTGGACCTGCTTTCTCGGATGACGCCCCGGGACCAGCATCCGGTCACGCCCGGTGAGTCCCCCGCCAGCGGTGAGGAGCTGGCCGATGTGGAGCGCGCCTACATCCAGAGCGCACTGGCCCGCAACGGAGGAAACATCTCCCGCACCGCCCAGGAGCTCCATATCAGCCGGGCAACCCTCTACCGTAAATTGAAAAAAGGTTAACCCAGCTATTGTATCAAAATAAAACAGTGTATCGCATCGTAATGATACATTCGGTGCGATGCACTGTTTTTTCTTTATCTTCTCTGTGTTACTGGTAACGAAAAATACGGTCGATTGTAAAATGAAGTTGGACACCTAAGAAAAAATCCATAGTGATTTTCCCCACATGGTAGAATGAAGTTTGCACACAACTTCTTCCAAGGGAGGGCAATCACTAT
>NZ_JBQHTM010000015.1:0-64555 GCF_052065695.1 Intestinimonas sp. HCP28S3_D6 | reverse complement strand
GGACAGCCTGCGGCAGTGTTATTACATGATTGCCAAGAAGGAGTACCGCCCAGATCCGCTTAAACTCTCCGGAGCCCCATTGCTGAACTACAATCCAAACCTCTCAGCCTACGCCAACTCATCAGCAGCATCAAGGTGCTGGGACGGGACAAGCTGCTCATTCTGTTTAAGGATGGGACGGAGATCGAACAGCGCATAGAGAATGAGAAAGGGGCCAGGGCGTCATGATCTGTATCACGGGAGATACCCATGGAGGATTCCAGCGGTTTGGAAACAAATACTTCCCCCAGCAGCGGGAGATGAGCCGGGATGACTACATGATTATTTCAGGCGACTTCGGCGGCTTATGGGATGGCTCGGCTGAGGAGAACTACTGGCTGAACTGGCTGGAGGACAAGCCCTGGACGACCCTGTGGGTGGATGGGAACCACGAAAACTTTGATATGCTGAAGCGACTCCCCGTGGAGGAATGGAAAAATGGCCGGGTGCAGCGGATACGGCCCCATATCCTGCGGCTGCTGCGCGGGCAGGCTTATGAAATAGACGGCCTGACCTTCTTCACCATGGGCGGCGCGTCCTCCCACGACATTCAGGACGGCATCCTTGATCCCAGCGCCCCGGACTTTGAGCGGGAATACTGGTGGAAACGAAGGACCCGACAGCGGTTCCGCGTCCTGGGACATAGCTGGTGGCCGGATGAGCTGCCCTCCGATGAGGAATATCTCACCGCGCTGGCAACTCTGGAACGGATCGGCTGGCGGGCGGACTGTGTGATCACGCACTGCGCCCCGTCGAGGATCGTCAGAAGGCTGAACCCCGATTATACGACGGACCGCCTGAACGACTTCCTGGACATGGTCGACCAGCGGCTGGAGTTTCAATATTGGTTCTTCGGACACTATCATGACAACCAGGCTGTCGATGATAGGCATATCCTGCTCTGGGAACAAATCGTCCAACTGCTTTGAGTATATACCGGAGAGATTGCCAGACGATATCAAGGTTCTGACGCAGGGGAAGACACGGCAGATGCCGTGCCTTCTCTTTATAAGCAGGCGGCAGCGCCGGGAGGGAGGATCCCATGAATATCAAGAAGCCCACAGCCTATGCGGAAGCATTGATAACAGAGTCAATGGAACAGCGCCTCCTTATGGCACATTTGAGATGCCCCTCGACTATCCGGAGCCTGTATGCTATACTGAGCCTACCGAAACAATATAGGAGCGCACAAATGACGAGGATACTTTTTATCTGCCACGGAAGGATTTACCGGGTATGATGAAAAGTCTTATATCGTCTCATAACCCTCGATTTTAAGCGTTTTTTGTGTTTCGATCTCAAATTTACCAAAGATTTACCAATATTTCTGGAGAGTCAGACTTGCGATTCTAACACCAGAATAAGGAGATCAATACAATGACTGAGATGAAGAAACACATTTATGATGAGAGCAATGGCCTTTGGTATGAACGCATTGGCGATTACTATATTCCGGTTCTTACCCTGTCCTCCGAGGAACAGCGCCCCATTGGTAAATGGGGACGGATGCACCGGGACTACATCAAAGAGCATCGTCCGTTCCTCTTTAATGACCTTGTTTTCAGCGGTCAACTCTGGACATATCTCGCTGATTTGAACGAGCAGGCGCAGGAGCGTTTGTCCTTGATTATCGAGCAGATGAAAGCATCTGAGGGCGTAACCGAGGAGCTGAAAGCGTCTAATCAGATGGCATGGGTTGGTGCCATGAACAGCATCCGCAACCGAGCCGAGGAAATCATCCTCCGGGAAATGATTTATGAGGAGGATGCGGTATGAAAATCCTTGAAGAATTTTGGTATGGCAACATTGAGCCAACGGACTATGACACATCTTCCTGTAAGGAATACAAAAAATTTCTGGAACTGATTTGCAGTAACGAAGAAAAGCTGCAAGCCACCTTTACGGATGAACAAAAAGAGCTGTTCTTCCGATATGTGGATTGCGTGCGAGAGTTCCAGACCATGGCAGACTGCCTGCTGTTCCAACACAGCTTTAAGTTGGGAGCCAGGATGATGCTGGAGGTCATGGAAGAATAGATTAGAGAGTAAAACCAGACTGGATGTTATTTCGTAAGAGGTGGCATCCAGTCTTTTATATAGTGCGAAAACCAGTTTACTCGAAAAAGGCTGTTCTTTTGTCAATTAAAGTGTGCTTAGCTATTGAGAAATATCGAATTGTGTGCTATACTGATTAAAATTCAGCGTTCGCTGAAGTTAATTCATCAAAAACAGATTTCAAAGAAGTGATTTCATACATAATAGACGAGGTGTGAAAGATGGCAGTAAGCTATAAGAAATTGTGGAAACTATTGATCGACAGAGATATGAAGAAGAAAGATTTGTGCGCTGCTGCCGGAATCAGCCATGCATCTATGGCAAAGCTTGGTAAGAACGAAAATGTTACCACGGATGTGCTCGTAAAAATCTGTACAGCACTACAGTGTGACATTGGCGATATTATGGAGCTGACTCCAGAGATTTCAAAACAAGGAGGCGAGTACATTGGCTGAACAAGCGCTCAAAAATGCAATTCCTGTACAGGCAAAGCCTATATTAAAATGGGCTGGTGGAAAAACACAAATGTTAGGCGATCTCATTCCCAAAGTACCAGCTTCCTATGGTCGCTATATCGAACCATTTTTTGGTGGTGGCGCAATGTTCTTTGCACTACAGCCGGAGAATGCGGTGATTGCAGACAGCAATCCGGAACTCATCAATATGTATCGCCAGGTCGCAGGTCATGTTGATGATGTAATTAAATATCTCAAAACATACGAAAATAGCAGTGAGATGTTTTACTCTGTGCGTGGTCTTGAATGGACAACTCTGCCAGAAGCGGAAGCTGCTGCAAGAACTATTTTTCTGAATAAAACCTGCTTTAATGGTCTGTATCGTGTTAATAAGCGGGGACAGTTTAATGTTCCCTTTGGAAAATATAAGAATCCGAAAATCTGTGATGAAGATGGTTTGCGAGCTGCATCCGAGGCTTTGAAAAAGGCTGAGATCGTTTGCGGAGATTATCTCTTGGTTTTGGAGCATTATGCACAGCCAGGTGACTTTGTTTTCCTCGACCCTCCATACCTTCCGATCTCTGAATATTCTGATTTCAAGCGTTATACTAAGGAACAGTTTTATGAAGAAGATCATGTAGAGCTGGCAAAGATGATTATGACGCTGCATGAACGTGGATGCCATGTCATTCTGACAAACTCTAATCATCCGCTTGTACATGAACTCTATGCGCCATTTACCATTGATGTAATTCAAACCAAACGGCACATTTCCTGCAATGGCAGCACACGAAAGGGAGAGGATGTTATTGTAACAATCCCACCCAAGCAGCGTACATTGATCAAATTGGTACCGAAGCCACTGCCGGAACAGGTGTCTGCCTATCCTCCTACCCGTTTTATGGGTTCCAAGAGCAAGCTGCTTTCTGAGATTTGGTCTGTTGCATCACAATTCAATGTCAACACCGTTGTGGATTTGTTCTCCGGTTCCGGAATTGTTGGTTATATGTTCAAAGCACAGGGCAAAGCTGTAATCAGCAATGATTACATGGCAATGTCTGCAACATTTACAAAGGCCATGGTGGAGAACAATACGGTTACTTTACCTTTGGAAGAAGCAAAACAACTTCTGGTGGCCCATAAGGAATCTGATCATTTTGTTGCTACAAAGTTCCAGAGCTTATACTACACTGATGAAGAAAATGATCTGATCGATACGCTCCGCACCAACATTGCTACTATTCGTGAACCATATAAGCACGCCATTGCCATGACCGCACTTATTCGTGCCTGTATCAAGAAGCGTCCAAGAGGTATCTTTACCTATACCGGACACAGATATGATGATGGACGGAAGGATTTGCAGAAATCCCTTGCGGAGCAATTCCTGGATGCTGTAGAAGCGGTAAACAGTGCCGTGTTTGACAACGGCAAGGTAAATCGCTCCAAGCATGGCGATGCTATGGACTTGCGAGTTGAACAGGCAGATTTGGTTTATATTGACCCGCCGTATTACTCGCCCCTTTCTGATAACGAATATGTGCGTAGATACCATTTCGTGGAGGGGCTGGCCCGTGATTGGAAAGGTGTCGAGATTCAGGAACACACACAGACAAAGAAGTTCAAATCGTATCCTACGCCTTTTTCTACACGCAAGGGTGCCGCAGATGCGTTTGACAAGCTGTTTAAGAAATTTGCCAATAGTATCTTGATTGTGTCCTATTCCTCTAATAGCCTGCCTACACAGGATGAAATGGTGGCAATTATGGCGAAATATAAGCAGCACGTAGAAGTGATACCAATAGATTATAAGTATTCTTTCGGCAATCAAAATGAAGCAAAGACTCACAGAAACTCTGTCCAGGAGTATTTGTTTGTCGGATATTGATTGGAGGTTGAAGTATGAACGAACAGATTGATATTTGGCTGGTTGGTAATACTGGCTTGCGCAATCCCAATCGTATCCAAGAGGGTTTCAAAGTATTTGCCGGTTCTCCCTTTGTGGGAAATCTTCACGGCAAAGATAATGAAATCGGATTTATGAACTACCTGAATGAAAAGGGTATTATTCAGAATGAAGATGGAAAAGACGAATCCGGGAGCCATGCAAGAAAATGGCGTCTGATGTTTGCTAAAAATGGATTTATCTATCCGCAGCTCAAGAAGAAGGAGGGTGCCCAAGAGGAACTTGGCATCCCGGATGATATTACTCCCTTTGGTAGATCGTTCTTAAAAGCTGATACCTACCCTGCGGTGCAGGAATGCTATTTGCGTGCAATGAGTGTAGAGCAAGAGTCTATGCCTGATGGTATCCACCATTTTTCACCATTAAGATGGATTCTTGCTATCATGTTAGAACTCGAACGTCGAACTGGAACATCGGAGCTTAGCCGTATTGAGTTTTCGTTATGGGGACATACAACCAATCCTACATACGATCTCAACGAAGTAGTTAATAACATCCTCGATCTAAGAAAACGTAGAGCTGCCGCCCCTTCAAAACGTAAATTTGATAAAAAAGAAGTTGTAGAACGGGCGAAGAACTACGATAAGAAAGCCGACAACTTCTTTCAGTATAGCGATATGAATATGCGCTATCTACGTATTTCTGGTGTGCTTCAGCGGAAAGGCAGAGGTTTGATTATCGTTCCTACTAAGCACGTATTGGCTGAAAAGCTTGCCAAGACCACAGCCAGCACCGAGCCGATCATGGAGCAGTATAAACTTCTTTGCAACGGTGCGCCGTTGCCGACTGACAATGTTGAGGTAGCCAAGTCTCTGCTGGACGATCTGATTAAACAGATGAAGGAACGTCATATTGCATTCGACATTTCCGATCTGCCGTTGACTACGCCTGCTGAGATCAATATTGCAAGACAGCGGCTTGAGAACATCCTTGCACAGACGGACGAAATCCAGTATGCCAACGACCAGTGCAACCAGTGGCAAGAAATTGCCGATTATATGTCACTTCTCATTAAGGGCGGTGGAAAGCTGGTTTACGACGAAGATAATGCCATTGAAGTACCCAAGGATGAAACGCCGGCGTATCTTGAATGGACGCTCTGGAGAGCTGCGCTTGCAATCGACCACATGATAAATAAACCGTATGAAGTTCGTGGATTCAAGCTGGATTCTGACTTCATGCCTGTTTCGGCAGCTGGTGGTGGCAAGGGTGATCTGTACTGTGAATTCGATGATTTCACGATTCTTACCGAGGTTACAATGTCCACTTCCTCCCGTCAGGAAGCAATGGAAGGAGAGCCTGTTAGACGCCATGTATCCGATGCGGTATTGAAGTACGAGAAGCCAGTCTACGGTATGTTTATTGCGGTCAAAATCGATACCAATACTGCTGAAACATTCCGTCATGGCATCTGGTACGCAAAGGGCGATATGAAGCAGCGTCTGGATATTGTTCCGTTGACGCTGGAGCAGTTCCAGAAATACTTCGTTGCAATGTTCGAGAGCAAACAGGCTAAGCCGGAACATCTGCGTGACTTGATTCTGGAATGTGAAACAAAGAGAGATATCCTGGATGCGCCCGACTGGAAACAGCACATCAACACCATCGTGGCCGAGCGAGCACACGAGGTCAGAACAGGCATAAAGCGCACAGTTGCTGCTGCACCGATTGTTCCTCCTGGAGCCATGGTCAGACATGTTGCATTTGGTGTTGGTCAGGTTGTTGGATTGATGGCATCTTTCCCTGGCTATCAGGCCAAAACAATGGATTTGCCATATCTACGAGGATTGCCGGATGAAGTGTCAATGGAACCTGACGGCAAAACGCTTCATCACGAACGGTTTGGTGAAGGTTCTGTCTATGCGTATATCATTGTTTTTAATCAGTGGATTACGCCGATGTCCTATCCGTCCTCCTTCAGCGATCACTCGTTGTTTATTGAGTGATGGACATATACGAGGTATTGATATGTATGAATACAAAAAATCAAAAGAAGCTGTAGAGACGATACTAAAATCTCCAACAAAAATTGTTGAAAAGGATAGTATTCCGTCATCAGATTCTGAGTTTACTTATGAAAACGGAATTAAAGCTTGGGTTGGTGCTTTGTTTGTAGACATTGTAGATTCGAGTAAGCTGTTCCAGTCCCCAAACGAAGATACAGCTCGTATGATTCGGAGTTTTTGCTCGGAGATTATTTCAATTCTAAAAGATGATGGCAACTACCGAGAAATCGGCATCAGAGGAGACTGCGTTTACTGCATTTACAATGCCCCTTACCAAACTGATTTGGTAGATATATTTCGTCATGCTTATCGAATCAATTCCTTTATGGGGATGTTGAATAAGCTGCTCAAAGAAAATGGATACTCCACAGTTAAAGCCGGTATCGGGTTGGGATGCAGTCAGGATCTGATTATTAAGTCAGGGCAAAACGGCAGCGGTATCAATGATAAAATTTGGATTGGAAAAGCGGTTGTGGATGCGGCACATTTATCGGATGTAGCAAATAGAAACGGGGTTTCCCCTATTGCGATGAGTCCTTTGTTCTACGAGAATGTAATAGAACATTTATGCAAAGAAAACGAGAAATATAAATCATGGATCAGTGCGCACACTTCTGGTTATTACGGTAGCGTTGATTACTATCACTGTAGCATAATAGAAACTGGTTTTGATAAATGGATTGAGGAGAATGTTTGAAATGACAGCAACGACGGAAGAAAAGTCAAAGAACAGCCCCGAGCTGAATGAAGAAGATCTCGAGTACAAAATTGAAATTGCAACTCAAACTCTTGATCGTAACATTGGTTTCGTTACAAATTGCGATAACAAAACGTCTATTGTCTTAGCCGCATTCGGGGTGCTTCTTGCAATCATTCTCACGAATGAAGGTTTGAACGAGATATTTACTATTGTGAAAGCATGTATTGCCTCAAAGACTTTCTGCAGCATACTCTATTTGCTTTGTTTTGCAGGTGCAATCTTTTCTATGGTATTAGGAATGTTCAATCTTGGTAGTGTGCTGGTTGCGAAAACATCAGAAGAAGCGATTGGAAGAAAAGATGAGAACTCTCGCATCTTCTTTGCCGGAATAAGAAAGAATGGTAACTACAATACCTACCAACAAAAATTCTGTGCGATGAGCAAGGAAGATTTCCTAAACGACTTGATTGAACAAATATACATAAATGCTGATATTGCATCTATCAAATATGCAACATATAATCGGGGGCTTAGACGCACAATTGTAGGATTCATTTTCTTCGTTGTGCTCCTGCTTATTGGCATTTATATCTATTGAGGAGGACGCTATGGCAACATATGATTACAGGAAAGGCAAGGAACGAATAGAAGCAATATTAGATAATGAGCTAACTGTCATAGAACAAAATGAACTGCCGACCGATGATGCGTTTACTTTTTCTAATGGTTATTACAGCTGGGTGACTGGGATCTTTGTAGACATTAGGGATTCTTCTGAATTGTTTGCAGATGAAGACAAGGAAAAGGTATCTAAACTTATTCGAAGTTTTACATCCGAAGTTATTGAAATTCTGCGTAAAGATGAAAATCTAAGGGAAATTGGAATTAGAGGAGACTGCGTATATGCAATATACACTACCCCATCCAAAGACGATATTTATGAGTTAGCAGATAAAACATTTTTTATCAATACCTATATGATAATGTTGAATAAACTTTTATCTGATCGCTCGCTACCTGAAATAAAAGTAGGAATTGGAATGTCAACAGCGCAGGAACTCGTAGTAAAAGCCGGCAGAAAAGATGTAGGAATAAACAGCAAAGTATGGATTGGTAAAGCTGTAACACGAGCATCTAACTTTTCCTCTCTGGGGAATAAAAACGGTAATTCTGCATTGGTTTATTCAAGTTGCAGTTATAGCAATTTTATCAAGAAGCTAAAGGAAAGAAATTCTGGAAAAGATGTAGAAAGTTGGTTTACATACCATTCTGACGAAGGGGATGGAGCATATTACACAGCCAGCATTGTAAAATCCGATTTTGATAAATGGATTTCTAATGGGATGAAAGATTAAAATCAGCTGGGCAGTAGGTATCTGTCCGGTTAACCATATTGGGCTTGGATGCGTTTTGACTATTCTAATATGACAGGAGGGCCATAGCTACAAAACTTCCTCAGGGGTTTGTGCTATGGCTCTTTTACTTTTACATCAATGTCACCACTGTAGTACCGACGCTTTTACTTCCGTTTTCTTTTCCCCTTACCATGGCTCATGCTGCCTTTTCCACGCTGGCTGATCGGGCTGTTCATGTGCTTGGACAACTTCAACACTTCGATCAGATTTGCGAACTGCTCCATGGTAAGTGCATCATAGTCGATGCCAAGGTTTGCAAGGAACAGGCGAGCTTTCTTTTCTTCGGTGCTACCCTTGTAGTCCATGGCCTCCTGTAATTGTTTCTGCACATCCAGAGCAGCGCAACCCTCGTCTGCTGTGGTCGCATCTTTGCGGTGTGTATCACGAATGTCACGGAGGATGCCGGTTAAATCCTTGGAGATCACATGACCGAAATACTCATCTTCTTGCACCTGTGCCAGTTCCAAAGTCCGCAGGTACAAATCTTCCTGGTCATTGCCTTTTTTCATAATCACAGATTGCCGGACAGCTTCCATGGTAGCGTTCATGTTGGTAATCCGCATATCTGCAATACGGTCTACGTAGATTTCCGCATCCAGCATCATACGCTGAAAATCTTTGTGGCAGATCAATTCAGAAAGCAGCCGGTGATTGAAGTTCCCGGTCGTTAATACAGTAATTGCATCATCACTCAGATGCAGAGCGTTCAGCTCTGTGTTTGGGTGATTTTTATTTTCTGTCAGACCCAGCAGATAGTCGGTGGACACGCCATAGAACTTGGCGAGTGTCTGGATTGCATAAGGGCTGATGTCTTTTGCTGTTTCATCGGATTCATATTTACCGAGGGCGGAACGGGACAGCCCGGTGCGCTCTGCCAATTCTTCCAGTGTCAAATTAAAATCCACAACACGCAGGTCTTTTAACCTTTCTTGAACAGTGAGTTTCGGTTGCATATTTCATCTCCATTCCATAAGCGTGGAAAACCACGCATTTTTACGCTCTTTTCCGACCTTTTGGATATACGGGAGAGAGCGTCTTTTTTCGCTAAACTGTACTTGTAAATCACCAATGCACCTTGAAAACTGAATGACCGTCCGAATGGGATATGTCCCCCTGCGAAGTATCGCCATGACTACGAAAAGCAGGAGCGTACCAACGGGGCGAAAACGCCGGGAAGATCTCCGGGCAGGAACAACATTCGGGCAGAACGGCGCTCAAAAATCACAGGTTAAATTCAAACCATGTGAAATCAGTGAAAAAGCAGTTCTTTTTGTGCCGCTATCTCTATCGGTGAGTGATGCACTCAACGGCAAATACGGTATGGCATACAGTGTGGATTTTCACGATTTCACAAAGAACCAAGTTAAACAGCAAAAAGGGATACCGCTCCCTATGTACAGAATATCGTTGCAGAAATTCTGAGCGAAAAGACGATTCACCATTTCTGTCACGAATCACTACACGGCACCTGCTGTTTGATGAGCAAATTATACCATATCACGAACAAAAAAGAATGGAGGAAATGTGAATATGAAGAAGAAAAAGCCTGAATTGTATCGAAACGAGATCAAGTCTTACATCGTCCGGGCGGGCATGACCATGAGTGAGGTGGTGGATTTTCTGGCAGACGAGTACGGATGGAGCAGCAGCGTTTCCAATTTGTCGGGCAAGCTGAAGCGTGGGAGCCTGCGCTACGGCGAAGCGGTGGAGCTGGCCGATGCGTTAGGATATGACATTGTTTGGGTTAAGAGGGGGTGATGCGATTGCCGAATGAGCAGTTGGAAAAACTGAAGCACCAGAAGTATGTAGCTGAGAAAAAACTGACCGCAGCCAAGCACAAGGAGAAGCGGTTGCAGCATGAGCTGAAGCAGTTGACTCGGAGTGAGCGAACGCACCGTCTCTGTACCCGTGCCGGAATGTTGGAAGCCTTTTTGAAAGAGCCTACCATTCTGACCGATGATGATGTGATGGAGCTTTTAACTTTTGCCTTTCACAGCGAAGCGGTTCAAAAGAAGCTGGACTTGCGGATTAAGAGCCGAAAGAACGAGCTGGAAACGGACGAGGGCTAAAACCCTTGGCTTAGACAAGGGCGCAATTATACACCACCTAAAGATGGTGATTGCGTTCTGCCGAAAGCCCCTTGCAGGGAGCTTGATGATTTTCCTAAAAGCCTTTTGTTCCAATCATCCAGAGGAAGCGTTGCTTCCCCTGCGCTGGTCTTGCCAGCTACCCCTTGACCGTACTGAACAGCATCGATCTTTTTTATTGCACCGAGAAAGGAGGTTCATACTAAATGCCTGTTCCTCATTTGGAAATCAGAATTGTTCAGCGAAGCAAAGGCAACTCAGCCGTTGCCGGAGCTGCTTATCAAGCCGGAGAAAAGCTGTTTTCCGAGTATGACCAGAAAACAAAGAATTACACTTGCAAAAAGGAAGTCGTTTATACGGAAATCATGTTACCGAAAAATGCTCCTGTCGAATACGCAGACCGAGCGATCCTCTGGAACTCTGTTGAAGAAATTGAAAAACAATGGAACTCTCAGCTTGCAAGGCGTTTCGTTGTTGCCCTGCCCAGAGAAGTACCACTTGAAATGTGTCCGCAGATGCTGCAGGAATACTGTCGTGAGCATTTTGTGTCCAAAGGTATGTGCTGTGATTTTGCAATCCATGACCCAGATCCACCGGGACACAATCCCCATTGTCACATCATGCTGACCATGCGAGCTATTAACGAACACGGAAAGTGGCTTCCCAAGAGCCGAAAGGTTTATGACCTTGACGAGAATGGCGAACGCATCAAGCTCCCCTCCGGCAGATGGAAAAGCCATAAGGAAGATACCGTTGACTGGAACGAGCAATATCACGCCGAGGAATGGAGACACGGATGGGAAGTAATTCAGAATAAATATTTGGAGCTTGCCGGAAGCCCTGAGCGAGTGGATATGCGTTCCTATAAAAGACAGGGACTTGATATTATCCCGACGGTTCATATGGGTGTTGCCGTTGCTGCCTTGGAACGCAAGGGCATCGAAACCAACATCGGCAATCTTAACCGAGACATTAAAGCGGCCAACCGCATGATGACCACTATCCGCAACACCATCAAAAATCTGCGAAATTGGATTGCGGACATTCTGGAAGCCACCAAAGAAACCTTTGCAGAGATGGAAGCAGCAAAGCAAAACGCTTCCCCCGACTTGTCCGTCCTGCTTCGTGATTATATGAATCTGCGAAAGGCAGAACGCAGCGACTGGTCGAGATACGGACAGCAGAAAGGCATGGCAGATGATTTGAAAGCCGTTTCCAGGGCTGTGATCTATCTGAAAGAACACGAGCTTTTCACGCTGGAAGATTTGGATATCGCCCTGCAAGGGGTGAATGAGAAAGCCAGAGCCATCAATGCAAATATGAAGAAAGCCGAAAAGCGGATGCAGGTCATCACCGGCATCCAGAGAGCCGTTGCTGATTGCCAGACCCACAAAGCAGTCCATGACAAATATCTGAAAATCGGTTGGAAAGCAAGGCAGGCTGCTTTTGCAGAAAGCCACAAAGACAAGCTGGACAGCTTCAACAAAGCGTTCCGTTATCTCAAAAAGCAGGGCGTGGATTTGAATGTCAATCTGGATGCTTTGCAAACAGAATATGATGATTTGAAAAAATTCCATGCCGAGCTTGCCGGACAGCTTGCAGCCGTCAAAGAGGAATTGAATCCGATGAAAGATGTTCGCTATTGGGTCGGCAAAGTCCTCACGCCAGAGCAGTCCGAGGTTGAGAAAAAGCCCGAGCCGAAGCATTCTATAACAGAGCGATTGAAGTTCGAGCAGGAACAGAAGAAGCAACAGCCGGAGCAGAAAACTCCGCAGCACAAAAAACAGAATATGGAACTCTAAGGTACTTGCTGTTTTCTTTGTGAGAATGTCGAGTGCCTTTTTGTTTCCTGAAAGGATGATGCAATGAATGTATTTGAAGCTGTAAAACAATCCGTCACTACTCGACAGGCGGCAGAGCTGTACGGCATTCGTGTTAACCGGGCAGGAAAAACCAACTGCCCTTTTCACAATGACCGGACACCCAGCATGAAGGTGGACAAGCGGTTCCATTGCTTCGGCTGCGGTGCTGATGGAGATGTGATCGATTTTACAGCACAGCTATATGGGTTAGATGCAAAGTCCGCCGCCGAAAAACTGGCTGCGGACTTTCAAATTCCCTATGCCCATCACAAAAGGAAGGAATTGGTGAAAAAACCTGTCAAAAAGAAATCAGAGGAGCAAATGTACCGGGAACTGGAAACCTGGTGCTTCAAGGTATTATCCGATTATTTTCATTTACTCCGGTATTGGGAGCGGGCGTATGCCCCGAAACCGGAGGACGAAACATGGCATCCATTGTTTGTGGAAGCCCTGCAAAAGAAAGACCACATCGAGTATCTACTGGATGTGCTGCTGTACGATTCCATTGGGGAGCGGGCAGCGCTTATCGAAGATTACGGAAAGGAAGTGATGAAACTTGAACGGCGATTATCAGAATCTGGCACCGGAGCTGAGAGAAAAATTGAAGATGCTGGCAGAGAACCGGCTCTGCCAAGCCACAGAGGAAGTCAGAGAACTTCTGGAAGTGAACGATAAAGGACAGGTGAAAAACACCATGCAGAATGTGTATCAGGTATTTCTGTCAGACCCGGTGCTGCATGGGACTATTGGCTATAACATCCTCACCGGGCGCATTGACATCTGCAAGCCCCTTTGGTGGGAGCGCAACACTTCCGCCATGAGCGATACGGATTTCAACTATCTCATGCTGTATCTGGAAAAACAATACGGATTGAACCACGAGAACCGTATCCGAAGGGCACTGACGGTGGTTGCCCATCAGAACCAGTATCATCCCATCCGGGAGTATCTGAACCACTTGGAGTGGGATGGGACAGAGCGCATCCCCTATGTACTTCATCACTTTCTGGGGGCAAAAATCTGTGCGTATGGCACTGAAGTCATGCGTCTGTTTCTGCTGGGAGCCATTCACCGGGTATTCAGACCGGGATGCAAATTTGAGCTGATGCTCTGTCTGGTAGGTGGACAGGGAGCTGGGAAATCTACCTTCTTTCGCTTTCTGGCCTGCAAGGATGAATGGTTCTCCGATGATCTGAAAAAGATTGATGACGACAATGTGTTCCGCAAAATGCAGGGACATTGGATTATAGAAATGTCGGAGATGATTGCCACAGCCAATGCACGAAGCATTGAGGATATTAAATCGTTTCTGAGCCGCTCCAAGGAAACCTATAAGGTTCCCTATGCTACTGAGCCGGAGGACAGGCTGCGGCAATGCGTGTTCGGCGGCACTTCCAATGCGCTGGACTTTTTGCCCCTTGACCGCAGCGGCAATCGTCGCTTTCTGCCTGTCATGGTACATCCGGAACAGGCAGAGGTTCACATTCTGGAAGATGAAGCAGCATCCCGGCAGTATATGAATCAGCTGTGGGCAGAAGCCATGACCATTTACCGGCGGGGAAAGGTGCAGCTGAAACTGTCCAAAGAAATGAACGAGCAGCTTGTTCTATTGCAAAAGCAATTCATGCCGGAGGACACCAAGGTGGGTGTGATTCAAGCGTTTCTGGATGACTTTGATGGAGATATGGTCTGCTCCAAGCTGCTCTATCATGAAGCGCTGGGGCGGTTCGACGAGCCAAAATCATGGGAGATACGGGAAATCAACGAGATTATGAATCAGTCTGTGACTGGCTGGATTCCGTACCCCAATCCCAGAAGCTATAAGAAGTATGGAAAACAAAGGGGCTGGATGCGTGGAAACGAAGCACCGGAAACGGGTACAAGCCCCATGGATGGATTCCGTGAACTGACTGAGGAAGAATGCAGCCAGATGGAGCTGCCCTTTTGAGAAAGGAGAATGGTTTCCTGTTTCATATCCACTCCGTTGCCGTATTGGTTTCCGGAAAAAGCCCTATTTTGCAAGGCTATTCCTTCTCCGGAAACGAAAGCAACAAAAAATTGAAGAAAAGCCAAAATAGCAAAGACAACTGCCGAAAAGGAGAAATCTGATTTTTAGAGAGCGGTTTCCGGTTTCTGTTTCCGGTTTCCCCTTGCCCGGCTTATACGAAAAATACGGGATTGGAACTCCTTATCCCTGCACAATGAATTGATATATGGAGGTAAATGCCTATGGCAAATAGCAAGAGCAATGCAAGTGAGAAGAACTATTTTGATATTCCGGTGTGGCGCAGATACACGCTGACCATTGAGGAAGCTGCAGGGTATTATCACATCGGAGAAGGAAAACTGCGGATGCTGATTGACCAGAACCCTCACGAAGATTTCTATGTCATGAACGGGAACCGGGCGCTGATTAAACGTGAGAAGTTTGAACGGTATCTGGATCAGGCTACCGCTGTGTAAATGGTAAAAAAATAATGCGGCAGAACTGCCGTTTTCAAATGATACAACTATACGGAGAGCCAAATTTGTGATATGATGTTATTGCAAGTCTGGCTCTCCTTCCTTGAAAGGAGAGATTCCATGAGCGAAAAAAGACGAGACAATCGAAACCGGATTTTGCGTGAAGGCGAATACCAGCGTACAGATGGGAGGTATCGTTACCGATATATTGACGAGGACGGCAAGGAAAAGAATGTATACAGTTGGCGTTTGGATAAGAACGATCCGATACCCAAGGGCAAGAAGCGAGAGCTTTCGCTGAGAGAAAAGGAAAAGCAGATTCAGGCAGATCTGTTTGACCACATCGTTACCCACGGTGGCAATTACACGGTAGTTGAACTGGTAGAAAAGTATGTGTCTTTGAAAACCGGAGTGAGCCACAACACCCGTGCAGGATATAAGACCGTGATCAATATCCTGAATAAAGAAGCGTTTGGAAAGCTGCGCATTGACAAGGTTCGCCTGTCCGATGCAAAAGCATGGCTGATTAAGCTTCAGCAGGTGGACGGCAGAGGGTACAGCTCCATTCACTCCATCAGAGGGGTTCTGAGACCGGCTTTTCAGCTGGCAGTGGATGATGACCTGATTCGTAAGAATCCCTTTGGATTTGAGCTGGCATCGGTGATTGTCAACGATTCCGTCACCAGAGAAGCAATTACCCGAAAGCAGGAGCGTGAACTTCTTAAGTTCATCAAGGAAGATACGCATTTCTGCCGATACTACGATGCGATCTACATTCTCTTTCACACGGGATTGCGAATCTCGGAGTTCTGTGGGTTGACTATTTCCGATATTGAGTTCGATCAGAAGCGTATCAAGGTTGACCATCAGTTGCAGAGGACATCGCAGATGCAGTATGTGATTCAAGCCCCTAAGACGGAAAGCGGTATCCGATATGTGCCGATGAGCGAGGAAGTGGCAGCGTGTTTCCGCCGTATTCTTGCCAATCGTGCGGCACCGAAAGTCGAGCCGTTGGTGGATGGATACGCTGGGTTCCTGTTTCTGGACAAAAATGACAGGCCGATGGTCGCACTGCACTGGGAGAAATACCTACAGCACATTGTTGAGAAATACAACAAGATCTATCGCATTCAGATGCCCAAAGTAACCCCTCATGTATGCAGACACACCTTCTGTTCCAATATGGCGAAATCCGGAATGAATCCAAAGACATTGCAGTATATCATGGGCCATTCGGACATCAGCGTGACGCTGAATGTTTACACCCATGTGCAGTTCGATGACGCACAGGCTGAGCTGCTTCGAGCGGCGGAAGCCTAAAACAACCCCGTTGGTACGGAGTATTTATTTACCAACGAATTTACCAATATTGCAGGAAAAAGCATGAGAAAATACGGGAAGATTTGAGAAGATACCCCGGAAACACAGAAACAGGAAAATGCCGAAAAACCCTGCAATATTGGGCATTTGAGAAGAAATACAAGACTTATATGGAGATATAAGACGATGATAAAAATACTATTCATCTGCCACGGCAATATCTGCCGCAGCCCAATGGCTGAATTCGTGATGAAAGATCTGGTGAAAAAGGCGGGGCTGGAAGCCTGGTTCCACATTGAGTCCGCGGCGACCAGCACCGAGGAGATCGGCAATCCGGTCTATCCCCCGGCACGGCGCAAGCTGACGGAGCATGGGATCGACTGCTCCGGCAAGACCGCCCGGCAGCTCCAGAACGATGATTACGAGGAATACGACCTCCTGATCGGCATGGATCAGGCCAATCTCCGCAATATGCATCGCATCTGTGGCGGGGACTTCGAGGACAAGATGCACCTCTTGATGGAATACACCGAGCGCCCCGGCGATGTGGCCGACCCGTGGTACACCGGCGATTTCGAGGCCACATGGCGGGATGTGCTGGAAGGGTGTCAGGGGTTGCTGCATAAATTGACGGAGGCGAAAACACAATGTTGATGAATTCCAACGAATATCTGAATATCGTCGAATCGATCAAGCAGGAGATCCGCACAGCGCAATACCGTGCGACAGTCAGCGTCAATCGGGAATTGCTGCTCCTCTACCACTCCATCGGTGAAGTCATCAACGCGCACAAGACATGGGGGAGCAAGTTCATAGAAAACCTTGCCGCCGACATCAAGATTTCTTTTCCGGATGCCACTGGCTACTCTGTGAGAAACCTAAAATATATGGCAAAGTTCGCGGCAGCTTATCCGGGTGATGGATTTGTGCAACAGCCTGTTGCACAAATCCCGTGGGGACACAATGTTGCTCTGCTGGACAAACTCTCGGATATGGAAGAACGCCTCTGGTATGCGAGAAAAATCGCAGAGAACGGGTGGTCCCGCAATGTGCTGATTCATCAAATTGAGAGCGGTCTATATCAACGGCAGGTGCTGGCAGAAAAAGTGTCTAACTTCGAAAACCGCCTTCCGTCCCCGCAGAGCGAACTCGCCACGCAAACAATGAAAGATCCGTATATCTTCGACTTCATTCCGTTCAAAGAGGATATGGTAGAGCGCGACATTGAGCGGGCACTGGTCAAGGATGTGACGAAACTACTGCTGGAGCTGGGGACCGGCTTTGCGTTCCTCGGCAATCAGTACCACCTCAATGTGGGCGGAGATGATTTCTACATTGACTTGCTGTTCTATAATCTGAATCTCCGCTGCTATGTGGTGATTGAACTGAAGACTGGTGAGTTCAAGCCGGAGTACGCTGGGCAGCTCAACTTCTATCTCTCTGCGGTAGATGGAATTCTGAAGAAAGAACAGGATAATCCCTCAATCGGCTTGCTGCTCTGCAAGAGCAAAAACGACCTTGTGGCAGAGTATTCTCTGAAGGATATGAGCAAGCCCATCGGTGTCAGCGCCTATCAGATTACCAGCAATCTGCCGGAAGAATTGGAGCACCAACTGCCGTCCGTGGAGGATATCCAGAAGCGGATCAAAGGGGCGAAAGAATGACAGCATTATAAGTCAGAATTTATCCCACGGCTCTATCATTGTACCAGCAAGTCTGACATAATATATCTATAAAAGCCCAATCTATTGTGGTACAAGGCTTTAGGAGAAAATAGTAATTCTCACGCATTGGTACAGCGCATCGCAGGTGTTTCACCTGCGATGCGCTTTTTTCTTGCCCTGCGTCCCAGGGTACGGGAATGGCTGGAAGTCAGCCGCCTTTCTTCGGATGGCGCTTGACAACCGGGGGCGCATCCTCTAGAATAGGGGACTGTCACAACTACATATTCGGCAAGTGCCCAGCTCCGGCTGGGGTAAAAGGGAATCGGGTGAGAGTCCCGAGCGATCCGGTCACTGTGAACGGGGAGCGAGCCGCAGATGCCATTGCCGCGCAGGGCGCGGTGAGAAGGCGCGGCCCGCGGCGAGCCGTGAGCCAGGAAACCTGCTTGGTTGAATGAGAACAGAGATGTCTTCCGCTGAGAGCAGTCTGTTGAAACGGTGCACGGCCTTTGCCGGGTGCTGTTTTGGTGCCGTCTGCCCGGTTGGGCAGGCGGCCGTTGTTTTTCGGCGGGAGGCACACGGAAGCAGGAAAGGAGCGCTCCCCATGAAAAACACAAAGACTCTTGCCGCCCTGACGGCCCTGGCCCTGACGGTCTCCCTGACCGCCTGTTCCGCCGGAAAGACGGCGGCGACCACCCCGGCGCCCGCGGAGACCCAGCCCCAGAGCGGCCACTACCCGGTGACCATCACCAACTACAACTACACCGGCGAGCCGGTGACCTACACCTACGAAAAGGCGCCGGAGAAGGTCATCGCCGTGTATCAGGGCTGTATCGAAACCATGATCGCCCTGGGGCTGGAGGACCACGTGCTGGCCTCCTACGGTCTGGACAACGAGGTCAAGGACGAGTGGAAGGACGGCCTTGCCCGGATGCACTACGACGAGACCGTCTTCGCCCCCGACAAGGAGACGGTCACCCTCTTGGAGCCGGACATGATCTTCTCCTGGGGCTCCTATTTTGGGGAGAAGAAGCTGGGCGACGTGGGGGCATGGAACGAGAAGGGGGTGGGGACCTACATGAACTCCAACACGGTCCCCGGCGGTACCCGCACCCTGGAGAACGAATATACCGACATTCTGAACATCGGAAAGATCTTTGACGTGGAGGACAAGGCTCAGGCCCTGGTGGACGAGATGAAGGGCCAGGTGGAGGCCACTCTGGCTGCCGCCCAGGGCCAGGACCCCGTCCGGGTGGCGGTGGTGGAGCCCACGGCCAGCGGCACGATCACTAATTACGGCGCCGACTCCCTGGCCGGGGATATGGTCACGGCTCTGGGCGGCGAGCTGGCCCGTCCCGACGGCAGCGACCTGGGCAAGGAGGACCTGGTGGCCTGTGATCCCGACGTGATCTTTGTGGTCTACATGGCCTATTCCGGGGACGACCCAGACGCCGTCCGGGCCGAGCAGCTCGCCGCCATCCAGGACGACCCCGCCCTGGCCAGCCTGTCGGCGGTGCAGAACGGCCGGGTCCACCTCATCATGCTGGGCGACATGTACGCCAGCGGTCCCCGTACCATTGACGGCATCCGGACCCTGGCCCAGGGCATGTACCCCGGCCTGGATCTCTGAGCGCTGTGGAACGGAACCGTTTTGGGGCTGATCCGGCCTACCTCCTGGTCTGCCTGGTCCTGCTGGGGGCGCTGCTGCTCTCCCTCCTGGCCGCCGTCAGTTTCGGTACCGTGTCCATCCCCCTGGGGCAGGTGTATGAGGTCATCCTGGAGGAGCTGAGGGCCATGCTCCCCGGCGGGACAGCGTCCGCCGGGGGCAGCGTCCGGGACGTGGTGTGGCTCATCCGCCTGCCCCGGCTGGTCCTGGCCGTGGGGGTGGGGATGGCTCTGTCGGTCTGCGGCGCCGTCATGCAGGCCATCGTCAAAAATCCCCTGGCCGACCCCTATGTGCTGGGGGTGTCCTCCGGCGCCTATCTGGGTGCCTCCCTGGCCATGCTGCTGGGACTGGGAGGCCTCCTGGGAGGCAGCGCCATGGGGGTGCTGGGCTGTGCCGGGGCCCTGCTGGTCTCCCTGGGGGTGATGGCTCTGGCCAACCTGGGAGGCAGGTCCAACGCCGTCAAGCTCCTCCTGGCCGGTACTGCCCTCAGCGCCGTGTGTTCCGGCTTCTCCAACTTCTTCATCTTCCTCCTCAACGACGACCACGCCGCCAGCGCCGTGGTCCAGTGGTCCATGGGCTCCCTGGCCGCCGCCGATTGGGGGAGCAACGCCGTCATCGTCACTGTGGCGGTGCTGAGTACCCTCTTCTTCTGGACCCAGTACCGAAATCTCAACCTGATGCTGCTGGGGGACGACTGCGCCATCACCCTGGGCACCGATCTCCACCGGTGGCGGCTCATCTACCTGACGGTGGCGGCGGTGATGGTGGGCTTCGCGGTCTACAAGGCGGGGCTCATCGGCTTTGTGGGCCTGCTCATCCCCCATGTGGTGCGGATGCTCTTTGGCACCGACCACAAAAAGCTCATCCCCATCTCCGCCCTCCTGGGGGCTATCTTCCTGGTGTGGGCCGACGTGCTCTGCCGGGTCGTCCTGCCCGGCAATGAGCTGCCCATCGGCGTGCTCACCGCCCTGGTGGGGGCCCCCGTCTTTGTCTACCTCATGGCCCGGAAAAAATACGGCTTCGGAGGTGGTGACTGATGGAGATCCGTGCGTCAGACGTCCAGACCGTCCTGGGGGGTAGCCAGATCCTCCGGGGGGTGGACCTCCGGGCGGAGCGGGGGGAGCTGGTGGGGGTCATCGGCCCCAACGGCAGCGGCAAGAGCACCCTGCTCAAATGCATCTACCGGGTCCTGAAGCCTACGGGAGGCGCCGTCTGGCTGGACGGCAGGGCCCTTCCCGAATACAGCTATAAACAATCTGCCCGGCAGGTGGCCGTGGTGGCCCAGCACAACTATTATAACTTTGACTTCTCCGTCCGGGACGTGGTCATGATGGGGCGGGCGCCCCACAAGCGGGCCCTGGACCGGGACAACGCCCGGGACCATGAGATGGTGGCCCGGGTCCTGGAGACGGTGGGCATGGCGGACTTTGCCCAACGCTCCTTCGCCACCCTCTCCGGGGGTGAGCAGCAGCGGGTCATCCTGGCCCGGGCCCTGGCCCAGGACACTCCCTGCCTCATCCTGGACGAGCCCACCAACCATCTGGACATCAAGTACCAGCTCCAGCTCATGGACATCGTGAAGGGGCTGGACCGGACGGTGATCGCCGCCATCCACGACCTGAACATCGCCGCCATGTACTGCGACCGGCTCTACGCCGTCAAGGCGGGGCGGGTGGTGGCCTCCGGCAGGCCGGAGGAGGTGCTCACACCAGAGCTGATCCGGGCGGTCTACGAGGTGGAGGCCGAGGTGCTTCGGGACAGAGGGGGTAGGCTGCGTGTCTTCTATCACCCTGGCAGCCATAAATCGAATATATAAACAGGACGCGGCAGAGTACTCTGCCGCGTCCTGTTTCATCTGGATGCAAAAAACGCCGGCAGCCAGGCTGTCGGCGGAAGTTTTGGTCTGTCTCCCCGGAGAAGCGGCTGCCTCTCCGGGGAGCACAGCGGTGTTGCAAAGAGAGAGAGGGAGGAGGTTGGAATGGTTTGGGTCCTTACGAGTATTAGAATACCACACCCCACACAGAAGTGATGGACAGATTTAGAACGCTCTGTGAACTTTCTATGAACGCCACAGAAGGCCTCAAACCAGGGTGATATAGTCCCCGCTGGCGTAACCGGTCACATCCCCGAAGCGGACCAGATACCACCCCTGCCACTGGTTAATAATGGTGAGACGGGCGCCGTCATAGGCCCGGGCCAGGATGGGGGCGGAGCGGTCGGGCCGGGAGCGGATGTTGAGGGAACCCCAGGATACGTCCACCACACCCCGGCGCTCCGGCACCGGAGTGAGGAAGGGGATGCCGAAGTACTGGCACAGGGAGCCCACCAGATTTTGGGCGATGAGGTCCAACTGGTTTTTCACCCAGGCGGCATCGTCCGGGTTGTCGTGGTAGCCCAGCTCCAGAAAGACGGAAGGGGCCCGGACCCTGCGGACCTCACCGATGGTGGTGGTGGCCTCGGCCCGGACCAGAGAAGGGATGGGATAGATCCGCTTTAGGTTTTCTGCCATGATCTCGGCGGCCCGTCGGCCTTTGGCGCTGCCGGGGTAGTAAAAGACCAGTACGCCCCGCACCTCTCCATAGCGCCCCTCCGGGGCGGCGTTGGAGTGGAGGGCCAGATGGAGGTCGTAATTGCCCCGGTTGGAGGCGGTGATAGAGCTAGAGGCGGTCATGTCGGGAGTGTTCCGGGTGTAGCGGATGCCGGAGGCGTCCAGGTAGGGCACCATGGCGTCGGCCAGACGGTTCATCCAGTACTCCTCGGAGCCGCCGCTCACATAGAGGTTGTTTTCCTGGGTGGAGGGGGAGAGGTAGATGATGGGCATGGAGAGGCCCTCCTTTCCCTTCATGCTATGCGGGAAGGAGGGCCGTGGACACGAAAAGAGCGTTAGAAATCCCCCAGGGCACGGGTGAGGGCGGCAAACTCCGGGATGCCCAGCCGTTCGCCCCGGATGTTTTCGGGCAGGCCGGCGGCGGCAATGGCGGCTTTGATGGCCTCCTTGTCCACGCCGCCCAAGCCGGCGGAGAGGGCGTTGAGGAGGGTCTTGCGGCGCTGGCCGAAGGCGGCCTTCACCACCCGGAAGAACCGCTTCTCATCCTCCACACCCTCCGGGGGAGCGGACCGGGGGACCATGCGGATCACCGAGGAGGTCACCTTGGGGGCGGGGACGAAGCACTCGGGCCCCACGTCGAAGAGGAGCTCGGGGACGGTGTGGTACTGGCAGTACACCGAGAAGGCGCCGTAGTCCGCCGTGCCCGGGGCGGCGCAGATGCGCAGGGCCACCTCCCGCTGGATCATCACGGCGATGCAGGCGAAGCGGTCGGCCTCGATGAGGGCGGTGATGACGGGGGTGGTGATGTTGTAGGGCAGGTTGGCGCAGGCCATGGGCACCATGTCGGGGAACTTCTCGTCCACCAGGGCAGGGATGTCCAGCTTCAGGATGTCGGCGGGGAGGATCTCCACGTTGGAGAAGTCCTGCAAGGTCTCGTCCAGCACCGGCAGGAGAGAGCGGTCCAGCTCCACCGCCACCACCTTCTGGGCCACGCCGGCCAGCTGCGAGGTGAGGGGGCCAATGCCGGGGCCGATCTCCAGCACGCCGTTTTCCGGTCCCACTCCGGCTCCCTCTACCAGCCCTCTGGGGACCCAGTCCTGGATGAGGAAGTTCTGGCCCATGGATTTGGAGAAGTGGAAGCCGTGGCGGCCCAGCAGGGCCTTGATGGTATTGAGGTCGCAGAGATCCATAACAGCACTCCTATGTGTCGATGTGTGTGAAAAACCAGTCATGACCATTATACCCCCTGCCGGCCGGGCTGGAAAGGGGAAGTTTTTAGGGGCGGCAAATATTTTTATTTGCGTGGGATATTTTGCCCCCCTGACGCGTATTCCAAGTGAAAGGCCTTTCACAAACCCCACCAGGAAGGGGAGTACCTGATGACAGACGAGACATTTGAACAGGCAGCAAGGACCTATGCCGACACCATTTACCGGGTGGCCCTACACGCTTTAGGCAGTCGAGCAGATGCCGAGGACGTGATGCAGACGGTGCTGCTGAAGCTTTACGAGCGGAAGGAGGACTTCGAGAGTCCCGATCATCTCAAGCATTGGCTACTACGTCTGGCGGTGAATGAGAGCCGCAGCTTGCTTCGGTCAGTGTGGCGCTGCCGGCGGGTGAGCTTGGACGAGGGGTGGGATCTGCCAGTGCCAGAGGACCCAGCCAGGGCGGAACTTCTGGAGGCGGTCATGTCTCTGGAGCCCAAGTACCGCCTGACAATCTATCTCTACTATTATGAGGGTTGTTCTGTGAAGGAGACGGCCCGGGTAATGGGTGCCCGGCCGTCTACCGTACAGACTTGGCTCCACCGGGCGCGGCAGCGGCTGCGGGCCGAGTTGACCCGGGAAGAAACTGAGGAGGGACACTGTTATGTTTGATCCTAATATGTATCATGTACTTTGTGAGCAGCTGACTGCCCCTCATGAGGCCATAGAAGAGGTGATCCAAATGACAAAAGAAAAGAAAGCTATGCGGAAACGCCGCCCCATCCGGGTACTGGTTGCGGTAGCCGCCGTCTGCACCGCTCTGGCCATTACCGCCAGCGCTTCCAATCCGGAGATTCTGGAAGGTATTGTTACGTCCATCCGAACTTCTGTAAGTATAGGCGAGTACCATGAGGAGCTGGTAATGGAAAACGGAGAGGTGATGACCGCCCTCTGTATTCCAGATGCCGCTGTGGAGGAGCAGGATGGCCGTACGATTCTGACGGTGAACGGCGAGGAACTGGATATTACTGAGGAGTTGGCCAGAGAGGGGCGGTACGTATGGTACGACGAGGATCAGGGAGCTAAAGTGCAGGTGGAGGTAACTCTGGATGAGAATGGCGCTCCGCAGGCCATCGTGAGCGCAGCCCTGGCAGAGGGAGACATTGGGGATGCCTCTGTCTCCATGGTAATAGAATCCAACGGGGAGGAAACGGACCCCTGAATAACCGGGCGGCGTACAGCTGCCGGCGTATAGCCGGCGTATAGCCGCCCGGTTTTTTCTTGCCCTGAGGTGGGAAAGCTGTTATACTATACTGTATCTGTGTATCTGAACTTTTACGCGGCGCGGAGGGAACTTCCATGAAGCTCATGGTCATCGACGGCAACTCTATCATCAACCGGGCCTTTTACGGCATCCGGATGCTCACCACCCGGGACGGCACCCCGACCAACGCCGTCTACGGTTTCCTCACCATCCTCCAGAAGCTGGTGGGGGAGGAGTCGCCCGACGCCCTGTGCGTCTGCTTCGACCGCAAGGCCCCCACCTTCCGCCACCTGGCCTATGAGGGCTACAAGGCCCAGCGGAAGGGGATGCCCGACGAGCTGGCTGCCCAGTTGCCCATCCTGAAGGATGTCCTGGCTGCCATGAACATCCCCCGCTATGAGATGGACGGCTGGGAGGCCGACGACCTTATGGGCACCATCTCGGTGAAAGATACGGCGGCAGGCTGGGAGACCGTTATCGTTACCGGCGACAAGGATTCCCTCCAGCTCATCACGGACACCGCCCGGGTGAAGCTGGTCACCACCCGCATGGGCCAGACCACCGAGAAGGATATGACCCCGGAGACCTTTCGGGAGGCCTATGGCTTCGATCCCATCCACATCATCGACCTCAAGGCCCTCATGGGAGATGCCAGCGACAACATCCCCGGCGTCAAGGGTATCGGCGAGAAGACGGCCATGGACCTCATCCAGCGCTACGGCAGTGTGGCGGCCATCTATGCCGATCTGGACTCTGTGGAGGCCAAGCCGGCGGTGCTCAAGAAGCTGAAGGAGGGGGTGGACCAGGCCAAGATGTCCTACGACCTGGCCACCATCCACACCGACGCCCCTCTGGAGTTTGCCCCCGACGACGCCCTGCGACGGGAACCCGACCAGCGGGCCCTCTACGACCTCTTCCTGAAGCTGGAGTTCAACAAGCTCATTGACAAGATGGGCCTGAAGGCCCCTCAGGGGGAGGCGATCCAGACCGAGGAGATGGTGACGGGCACCTGCACCAGCGAGGTGGTCACCGACCCCGCCCGGGCGGAGGAGCTGCTGAATATCTGGCGGGGACAGGACAGCGTGGATGTGCTGGCTCTCCCCGGGCTGGACGTGGTGGCGGTGGAGCACTGGGAGACAGAGACGGACAGCCACGCCGCCGTGCTGATGGCCTCCAAGCTGGAGGGGTACAACGATATCCTGAGGGCCCTGTTCGCCGGAGACATTAAAAAGAACACCCACGACGTAAAGACCCTTCTCTCCCGACTGTTGGCTGAGGGCATCGAAGGGGGCGGCTTCGTCTTTGATACCGCCATCGCCGCCTATCTCCTGGCTCCTACCGACGGCAGCTATGATTTGGAGAAGCTGTCGGTGACGTATTTCAACCACGAGACGGCCAAGGCCAAGGAGACCTACCTGGCCAAGGATGCTTTCTCCCCTCTGGCCGATTTTCAGACCGCTCTGGACCTGGGGAAGGACCCCTATGAGGGGGCGGAGGATAGGGAGGTCGCCGCAGCGGAAGTGAGCGGCCCCATGGGTGCCCTTCTGTCCCACTGCGCCCTCATCGGCGCACTGAAGGAGGCCATGGCCCCCCGGCTCACTGAGCTGGGCATGGACAAGCTTTTCTATGAAGTGGAGCTCCCCCTGTGCCCTGTGCTGGCCGAGATGGAGCACGCCGGGGTGCTGGTGGACCGGCAGGCCCTTACCGCCTTCGGCGCCATGCTGGAGGGGCGCATCAAAGCTGACGAGGCCGTCATCTACGACCTGGCAGGGGAGGAGTTCAACATCAACTCTACCCAGCAGTTCGGCAAGATCCTCTTTGAGAAGCTGGGGCTGCCCCCGGTGAAGAAGACCAAGAGCGGCTGGTCCACCAGCGCCGAGGTGCTGGAGAAGCTGCGGGGCAAGCACCCCATCGTGGAGGCGGTGCTGGACTACCGGCAGCTGGCCAAGCTGAAGAGCACCTATGTGGACGGCCTCACCAAGGTCATCGCCGCCGACGGGCGCATCCACACCTCCTTCCAGAACACCGTTACCGCCACCGGACGCCTGAGCTCCACCGAGCCCAATCTGCAAAACATCCCGGTGCGCACCGAGCTAGGGGCGGAGCTGCGAAAGATGTTCGTCTCCCCCAAGGGCTGGCAGCTGGTGGACGCCGATTACTCCCAGATTGAGCTGCGGCTGCTGGCCTGCATCTCCGGGGATGAGGCCATGCAGGCCGCCTTCCGGAGCGGGGAGGACATCCACACCGTGACAGCCTCTCAGGTCTTTGGGGTGCCGGTGGAGTCGGTGACCCACGAGATGCGCCGGCGGGCCAAGGCGGTGAACTTCGGCATCGTCTACGGTATCTCCGACTTCTCCCTGTCCCAGGACATTGGGGTCACCCGGGCAGAGGCCAGGGAGTATATGGACAAGTACTTTGAGACCTACCACGGGGTCCGGGACTATATGAAGGAGGTGGTGGAGCAGGCCAAGGAGAACGGCTATGTCTCCACCATCCTGGGCCGGCGGCGGTGGCTGCCGGAGCTGAAGTCCTCCAACTTCAACCTGCGCTCCTTTGGGGAGCGGGTGGCCCTCAACATGCCCATTCAGGGCACTGCCGCCGACCTCATCAAGCTGGCCATGATTCATGTACGGGACCGGCTGAAGACGGAGGGGCTGGAGGCCCGGCTGGTCCTCCAGGTCCACGACGAGCTCATTGTGGAGTGTCCTGACGGAGAAGTGGAGCGGGTCAAGGCTCTCCTCACACAGGAGATGGAGGGGGTCATGGACCTGCCGGTACCCATGCGCGCCGACTCCGCCGCCGGGCGGAGCTGGGCCGAGGCCAAGGAATAAGAGGAAAAGAGAGAAGGAGAGAGAGTACCCGTGCATTATGATCTGGTTCCCATGGACCGCTCCCATCTGGAGGGCGTGCTGTCCATTGAACGGGCCTGCTTTGGACGGCCGTGGTCGGAGCAGACCTTTACCGACGCACTGTATAACGATGCCGTCTCCCTGATCGTGGCCCAGGGGGAGGATGGAACAGTGCTGGGCTATGCCGAGCTGTCGGTGATCCTGGACGAGGGCTGTCTGGAGAAGATCGCCGTGGACCCCAAGTACCGCCGCCAGGGTGTGGCAGAGGAGCTTTTGGGGGCTTTCCTGCGGTTCGGCCGGGCCAACCTGGCCTTCATCACCCTGGAGGTCCGGGAGAGCAACGCCCCGGCCATCGCCCTCTACGAAAAGCTGGGCTTCCGGCAGGTGGGGCGGAGAAAGAATTATTATGCAGAAGTCCATGAGGACGCAATTTTAATGACGGTGGAGTTTGATCGAATTGGAACAGTATGAGTTGAAGAAGTTGGATCTGGACGCCCTGCACCTGGTCTACCACGACCATCTGACCCCGGATTTTCCCCCCGCAGAGCGCAAGCCCCTGGCCGCCATGGAGAAGCTGCTCTCCGCAGGGCGGTACGAGCCCTGGGGCCTTTATCGGGGGGAGGAGCTCATGGCCTATGCTATGATGTGGAAGGATCCGGAGGGGGGCTTTGAACTGCTGGACTACCTGGGGGTCTGCCAGGGCAAACCCCGGGGCGAGGGCATCGGCACCGTGATGGTGGCCTACCTCATGGACCACTACAGCCATGTGGAGGGCGTTCTGGTGGAGGCCGAGGCCGAGGATGACAAGCTGTCCGAAGAGGAGAACGCTCTGCGCCGCCGGAGGCTGGGCTTCTACCGCCGGGTGGGCTTTAGGGATCTGAGCTATGTGGCCGAGATCTACGGTGTGCGCTACGCCATGTTCCTCTACGGCGACAAGAGTGAGGAGGAGGCCATGGAGGCCCACCAGCGCCTCTATCACTACGAGCTCAGCCCCTGGCTCTACGACAAGTTCATCCACATCCCCGAAAAGGCCTGAGACGGCCAGGCTGCCCCTTCCGGGTAGGAGGCTGATGGTGCGAAATACGAGGTAGATCAATATGGAACTGAAGGTTTTGGACAGAAACAGCCTGGAGGACCTGTATCACCAGGAACTGGAGCAGGTATTCTCTGATAGCGAGCGGCGGCCTCTAGCGGCCATACTCCGGCTGCTGGAGATGGGGCGATACGAGGCATTGCTGGCCATTGAGGACGGAGAACCCATCGGCTATGCCATGCTCTGGCGTTCGGCCCGGCCGGGCAGCGCGCTTCTGGAGTATCTGGGCGTCTTGCGTGGAAAGCGGAACGGAGGCGCGGGTAGTCGGATACTTGCCCAGCTGGGGGAGCGCTACAATGAGCTGTTCGGGGAGGCTGAGGCGCCGGATACAGGAGACCCGGCGGAGGATGATCTACGCCTGCGGCGCATCGGTTTCTATGTCCGGAACGGATTCCGGGTCCTCAACTACATGTGCGCCCTGTTCGGTGTGCGATTTCATTGCCTGTACCGCGGGCCGGAGATGGACGACCAGAGGGTACAGGAGATCCACCGGAGCGTGTACGCAGCCTATTTTTCCACGGAGCATATGGGGCGGTATATCCAGCTGCCGTTGGCGCCAGGGGAGGAGATTCACCCGGCGGAGAGGTGGCTGGAGGAAAATGAGGAGGGGATAGAGACATGAATATTCTGGCCTTTGAGTCCTCCTGTGACGAGACCGCCGCCGCGGTGGTCCGGGACGGCCGTCAGGTCCTGTCCGACGTCATCGCCTCCCAGGCGGACATGCACGCCATCTACGGCGGCGTGGTGCCGGAGATCGCCTCCCGGAAGCATGTAGAGGCCATCGCCGGTCTGGCCGACGCCGCCCTCCAGAAGGCCGGCCTCCAGCGGCGGGACATCGACGCTGTGGCCGTCACCTACGGCCCTGGCCTCATCGGCGCGGTGCTGGTGGGAGTCAACTTTGCCAAGTCGGTGGCCTACGGCCTGGGGGTGCCCCTCATCCCCGTCCACCACGTCCGGGGACACATCTCGGCCAACTACATCGCCCACCTGGACCTGGAGCCTCCCTTTGTCTGCCTGTGTGTCTCCGGCGGCACGACCCTCATCGTGGACGTGAAAGACTACACCAAGATGCGGGTGCTGGGCGCCACCCGGGATGATGCGACGGGGGAGTGCTTTGACAAGGTGGCCCGAGTGCTGGGCATCGGCTACCCCGGCGGCGCCCCCATGGACCGGCTGAGCCGGGGCGGCGACGACAAGAAGTATACCTTCCCCTCGGTCCACGTCCACGACGCCCCTATGGACATGTCCTTCTCGGGGCTGAAGACGGCGGCCATCAACCTCATTCACAATGCCCAGCAGAAGGGGGAGGAGCTGGACCTGCCCTCTCTGGCGGCCTCCTTCGCCGGGGCGGTCAGCGACATGCTGGTTCCCAGAGTCATGGAGGCGGCCAGGATCTGCCGTTACAGGAAGGTGGCAGTGGCCGGCGGTGTGGCGGCCAACTCCCGCATCCGGGGGGACCTGGAGCGAGCCTGCGCCCAGGCGGGCATGGAGCTCTACCTGCCCCCACTCTCCCTGTGCGGCGATAACGGTGCAATGATCGGCTGCCAGGCCTATTATGAGTACCTGGCCGGTACCCGGGGCGGTTTGGACCTGAACGCCTACGCCAATCTGGACATCGAAAAGGGATAAAAAACGGCCTCTTCCCGAACCGGGAAGAGGCCGTTTTTTGCCCATCTTAGCCGTTGAGAGAGGTCTTGATGGCGTCCAGGACGGTATCCTGATCCTCGCACATGACCAGCAGGATGGTGCCGTCGTCCAAGGTTTCCACCTTGGCGGCGTTGGCGATGTCGTACTGGTCGATGAGGTACTGCTGGAAGTTCTGCTTCTGCTGGTCCACAAAGGCGTTAACGCCATCCAGGATCTCCTCGCTCTTGCCCTCGGCGGGGAGAATGGCAGCCACGCCGTAGGCCTTCACGTTCATGGGAGAGATGGCCACGGCAAAGGCGTCGGTGTTTTCGTCAGTGACGCCGATGAGGGGGAGCACCATGGCGGCCATGTCGTCCTCAGTGGAGGTAATCACAGGGATGGCCTCGTTGAGCTCGGCGTCCCGGGCGGTCTCGATGGCGGTCTTGTAGGCCTCGGTGTACTCCTCGGGGGTCTTGTTGGTGGTACCGGAATTGTCCTTGCTTCCTCCGCAGCCCACCAGGGCGGAAAGCAGCAGCAGGGCGGACAGGGACAGAGACAGCATACGTTTCATGGGGATGATTCTCCTTTGGTTTTGTTTTGTTTACAGTCTCCTTGGACGCAGGCCGCCGGATTTTGTTCCCCCGGCGCAGAAAAAATATTGAATTTATTTTCTTCGGCCAGGACCATGGCAGTCTCTCCGGCGGAGAGCCTGCCTCCCAGGAGCAGTTCGGCGATGGGGTCCTCCACCTGGGTGCGGATGGCCCGACGGAGGGGTCGGGCACCGTATTCCGGATCAAAGCCGGCATCGGTGAGCTGGTCCAGGGCCTTGTCGCTGACCTTGAGGGCCACCTGGTGCTCCCCCAGCCGCCGCCCCAGCTGGTCCAGCAGCCGACGGGCGATCCGCCGCAGCTCGGGTCGGGTGAGCTGTTGAAATACGATAATCTCGTCCACCCGGTTGAGGAATTCGGGGCGGAAGATCTGCTTGAGCTCGGAGAGAACAGCCTGACGCAGCTCCTCCGGCGGCCGGGTATCTCCCTGCCGGGTTGTAAAGCCCAGATGCCCCCCCTTGGCAGTGAGCCGCCGGGCGCCGGCGTTGGAGGTCATGACCACCACCGTGTTCCGGAAGTCCACCTTCCGGCCCTGGGCATCGGTGACCACGCCGTCCTCCAGGATTTGAAGCAGGATGCCCCATACATCGGGGTGGGCTTTCTCCAGCTCGTCAAAGAGGACCACGGAATAGGGCTTGCGCCGCACCTTTTCCGTGAGCTGTCCTCCCTCGTCGTAGCCCACATAACCCGGCGGAGAGCCCAGGAGCCGGGAGACAGTGTGCTTTTCCATATATTCTGACATGTCAAAACGAAGGAGGGCGTCTTCGGTGCCGAACATGGCGGCGGCCAGGGCCTTGCATAGCTCGGTCTTGCCCACGCCGGTGGGACCCAGGAAGAGAAAGGAACCGATGGGGCGACTGGGTTCCTTCAGGCCTGCACGACTCCGGCGGATGGCACGGGCCACCGCTTTGACGGCGGCGTCCTGACCCACCACCCGGCGGTGGAGCTCCCCCTCCAGGGCCAGGAGCCGGTCAGACTCGGCCTGGGTCAGGGTGCTCACCGGGATGCCGGTACAGTCGGCCACCACGGCGGCCACGTCCTCGGCCTCCACGCTCTGTTTTCTCTGACCCTGGTGCCAGGCACAGCACTGCACTGCCAACTCCCGCCGAAAGTCCCGCTCCGCGTCCCGGAGCATGGCGGCCCGCTCATAGTTCTGCCCCCGGATGGCAGTCTCCCGGGCGGCGGCGGCCTGACAGGCCTTTTCCTCCAACCCGCGCAGGGCGGGAGGTGTCTCCAGGGCGCCGATCCGGACCCGGGCGGCGGCCTCGTCGATGAGGTCCACCGCCTTGTCCGGGAGGAAGCGGTCGGGGAGGTAGCGGCAGGAGAGAGTCACCGCCGCCTCCAGAGCCTGGTCGGAGATGGTCAGTTTGTGGTGACTTTCGTAGCGGCTGCGCAGGCCCCGGAGAATGGCCAGGGCATCCGCCTGGCTGGGCTCCTCCACCAATACGGACTGGAATCGTCGCTCCAATGCGGCGTCCTTTTCGATATATTTCCGGTATTCCGCCAGGGTGGTGGCCCCCACCACCTGAAGATCGCCCCGGCTCAGGGCTGGCTTGATGATGTTGGCGGCGTCGATGGCGCCCTCGGCGCTCCCCGCCCCCACAATAGTGTGGAGCTCATCCAGAAAGAGGATGATGTCCCCCGCTCGACGGACCTCGGCCAAGATATTTTTGACCCGTTCCTCAAATTCGCCCCGGTACTTGGTCCCCGCCACGGTGGCAGAGAGGTCCAGAGACAGGAGCCGCTTGCCACGCAGGCAGTCGGGGACTTGGCCGGAGACAATGCGTCGGGCCAGACCCTCCGCGATGGCCGTTTTGCCCACGCCGGGCTCGCCGATGAGGGCGGGGTTGTTCTTCTGCCGACGGGAGAGGATCTGGATGACCCGGCGGATTTCCCGATCCCGTCCGATGACAGGGTCCAGGCTGCCGGCAGCGGCCAGCCGGGTCAGATCTTTTGCAAATTGTTCTAACAGCTTTTTTTCGCCCCGTTCCGTGTGTTCGCGCTCCGGGCGTGGCCGGGCCGGCTCACTCCAAGGAGGGGGACCGGCGGGCGTCTCGCCAAGAGCTTTCATGGTGTCTGTGTAAAGGCCACCCAGCTGGCCGGTAGCGGCCAAGACCCGGGTGGCGGCGCAGGTCCGCAGGCGGAGGAGCCCCAGGAGTAGGTGCTCGGTGTCCACCCTCCGGAAGCCGGTCCGCAGACACTCCGCCGCTGCCAGCTCCACAGCCTGCCTGCAGTTGGGCGTCAGGCCGTGGAGGGGAAGGCTCACGGCGCTGCCCGCGCCGGAGACCAACTTCACCCCATCCTCCAAATACTGAGGGGTGAGGCCGGAGGCCCGAAGGATCTGGGCAGCGACGCCCTGTCCCTCCTGACTGAGACCTAGAAGAAGGTGCTCCGTTCCCACATAGCTGTGGCCCAGCCGCACTGCGGCCTTCTGTGCCAGCTTCAGGGCTGCCTGGGCTCGCTGTGTGAATCGCTCTTCTCGGATGGTTTCTCACCTCGGTTCCGTTTGGTCTGGGCCGGACGGTCGGTCCGGTGTCCGTGGGCGCGGCTGTGAGCGGCGCCAGCCAGCTCAGGGGTCAGGGCGCCGGCCAGTTCCACACGAAAACGATCCTGAAATTCCCGCATATGCTCACCTCCCGGGAAAGCATCGTTTTTTCTCACGCTTCTAACTATATCCAGATCTCCGGCGGGATAAACCACCTTCCGGCTGGGCACGCCTGGATTGTATCCCTAGTTTAACCATTCTGAGGACTTCTACCCGCAGAGGCAAAAAAATGAGGAGGGAAATTTGCAGAAATAAACGTTGCATTTTTTCGAAACTGTGGTAGAATAGGCTTACATTCAAATTGGAGGTGTTACCAATGGCCTATGTCATCAGTGATGCTTGTGTGAGCTGCGGCTCTTGTGCCGATTCCTGCCCCATGGGTGCTATTTCTCAGGGCGACAGCCAGTACGTCATCGACGCCAATACCTGCATCGATTGCGGTTCCTGCGCTGATACCTGCCCCACCGGCGCTATCTCCCAGGGCTAACACACAGCGTACTTAATCAAAAAACAGGGCGGCGTACTTGGTACACCGCCCTGTTTTTTTCTCTTGACAGAGATGCCGGGCTTGGGTATGCTGGAACAAATGAAAAAAAGGAGCAACGACATGGAACACCACCACGAGCACTGCGGCTGTGGTTGCGGACACGACCACAGCCATGAGCACCATCATGAGCATCACGGTGAGCACGCCCACCGGCAGGGAGAACTCACCTCGGCCCAGGCCGCCTTTCTCCACGAGCTGGAGCAACACCACTACCTGCCTCTGGCCCGGTTCCTGATGGAGAGCACGGCGGAGGACGACTTCTCCGCCGTGGCTCTCTCGCCGGTCTACCTGCTTAGTCCTGAGGACACCATGGAGCAGGTGAAGGAGATGGGGGCGCTGCTGCTGGATGTGGAACGCCGGGGTTGGATCACCCTGGACTATGGATATGCTCTGGAGGGCTATCCCTATGAGGAGTACCGGACCTCTGAGTTGTACGCCTACTTCTGCCGCACGGTGGAGGAGGCCAAGGGCCGGCCGGGCTTTCTGGGGGACACCCCGGTGCTGGAGCTGGGAAGCATTGCCCCGGCGGAGGGATAAAGCAGACGGGAGGCCGCGCGATGCGCGGCCTCCCGTTTTTGTATCAGTCCAGCTCCAGCAGGAACTGGCCGATGTGATTCATGGCCTGAGAGGCTTTTTTCATGGGGAACATCTGGAAAACATGCCACATGTCGGGCCAGACCTCCAGTCGGCAGGGAGTGCCGGCCTGGACCAGCCGGTCCCGGAGCCGCACCGAGTCGGAGAGCAGGATCTCATTGGTGCCGGCCTGGATGAGAACAGGTGGGAGCCGCCGCAGATCCCCGAAGAGGGGGGAGAGCAGGGGGGCGGACAGGTCCTGGCCGGGGGCGTACACTCCCCGGACGGCCTGGATATAGTCCATGGTGAGCATGGGGTCGTCGTCCCGGTGCTCTTGGTAGGACTTTCCGCTGGCCGTCATGTCGGTCCAGGGGGAGAGGAGGACCAGCCGCCGGGGGAGGAGGCGTCCGGCGTCCCGGAGGAGCATGGCCAAGACAAGGGCCAGGTTGCCGCCGGCCGAGTCGCCGGCCACCACCACGTCCCGGGCACCGTAGCCCAGGTGCATCAGGTAGTCCCAGGCCTTCATGGCGTCCTCCAGGGGGGCGGGGTAGGTGTGCTCGGGGGCCAGACGGTACTCAAAGGCCAGCACCTCATAGCCGGTGACGCCGGCCAGCTTAGCGGCCAAGATGCGGGCATAGCCCAGGTTTCCGCTGGTATATCCGCCGCCGTGGCAGTATAGAATGACATGGCGCCTGTCGTGGCCACGCTCCGGCCGCACCCAGGCGGCGGGCATACCCCGGAGGTCGAAGGGCTCCCAGCTCATGCCCAGCATGGGGGCCACCAGGCGTCCCAGCAGCTCCTGGCCCTTGCGCTGGCGGTCCAGGTCGCCCGGGTCCATGGAGTCAGGGGAGGTGGCGGAGTGGATGGCCTTGAGGGCACCCATGACGGCATTGGTGCGCCTTTGCTCTGCGGTCTGCCGTGCCTCGGGGGAGAGGGGGGACAGATGTTTGCGCTTTTTTTCTTTCTGTTCCATAAAAACTCCTGACTGTGCGGCGGAGACGATGCTTCCGCCATATGAGATGCGGTGAAAAAGGATTCTTTTCTCATCTTACAGGATATTCCCCCGGATTGCAAGGGCGTGGGGTTTATAGTATAATGATACCTGCTGACTTTCGTTGGGGGTTTCTGGTCCCCGGGCGCATAGAGGAAGGGGCTGTTTGGCTGTGCCGAAAAAGAAGAAGACGGAGTGGTACCGCCTGGATAACGCCGCCATGATGTACTCCGCCATCCAGAAGGAGAACTACTCCGCCATCTACCGGTTCTCGGCGGTGATGACGGAGCTGGTGGACCCCGCCGCCCTTCAGCGGGCCATCGACCGGACCATGCCCCGATTCCCCGGCTTCCGGGTCCACATCAAGCGTGGTTTTTTCTGGTACTACTTTGAGCCCAACGATGCCCCTGGTCCCTTTGTGAAGGAGGACATGAGCAATCCCTGCCAGCCGGTGCGCTTCCGGGAGGATGATGGTTGGCTCATCCGTTTTTTTTACTACGGACACCGCATCTCTTTAGAGGTATTCCACGCACTGGCCGACGGGGCGGGAGCGCTCACCCTATTCCGTACCCTGCTGGCGGTCTACCTGCGGGAGCTGGGTCACCAGATCCCCAATACCGGCGGTATTTTGGATGTGGACGAGCCGCCCTCCCAGGAGGAGCAGGAGGATTCCTATTTCCGCTATGCCAAGTCCCGGGTGCGCCGGGGCATGGGGGAGAGCAAGGCCTATCAGAACAACGGCACACCGGAGCCCTTCTACACCCTCAATGTCACCATGGGTCTGGTACCCCTGGACAAGCTCCGGGAGGTGGCCAAGGGCTACGGCGCCTCGGTGACGGAGTACCTCTCCGCGGTTCTCATCGAATCCATCCTGGCCAAGCAGCGCCGGGAGGGCCGCCGCCGGGAGCTGCCGGTGGCCCTGGCGGTTCCCATTAACCTGCGACCTCACTTTCCCTCCCGCACCCTGCGCAACTTCATCCTGACGGTGCGGCCAGTCATCGACCCGGAGTTGGGGGACTACACCTTTCCGGAGATCGTCTCCCAAGTCCACCACCACATGCGCCTGCACATCAGCCGCCAGGAGATGCAGGCGGTCATCACCCGGAACGTGATGCTCCAGAAGAACAAGCTGCTCCAGCTGGTGCCGGCGCCGGTGAAGAATCTCACCATGGCCATCAGCTATAAGCTGGTGGGCTGCCGGCCCTATTCCACAACCTACACCAACCCCGGCGCCTTCAAGGTCCCGCCGGAGATGGAGCCCCATATCCAGCGCATGGAGGTCATTCTGGGCCAGTCCTACACCCCGCGGAGCAATTGCGCCTCCATCAGCTACGGAAACACCATGGAGATCACCTTTGCCGGTACGGTGAAGGAATCCGACGTGGAGCGGGACTTCTTCCGTCACCTGGTGCGGGAGGGTATCCATGTGAAGGTCATATCCAACCGCCAGGGACCGGAACCGCCGGCTCGCTGAAGGCACAGGGAGGAGATACGAATGTCATACTGCGTCAACTGCGGGGTAGAGCTGGACCCCACCGCCAGCGCCTGCCCGCTGTGCCAGACCCCGGTGGTCAACCCCCGGCAGCCGGTGGACACCGAGCTGCCGCCCCCCTTCCCCAGCCGGCGGGAGGAGGTGCAGCCGGTGAATAAGCTGGAGCTGGCCCTGCTGCTCTCAGCTATGCTGGGCTCGGTGGCGGTGGTCTGCGGGTTGCTCAACCTCTTTTTTCTCCACTCCAGCCGCCCCTGGTCCCTCTACGTCATCGGCGCGGCAGTGATGCTGTGGATCTGGCTGGTGCCGCCCCTCCTCTTTCGGGGTATGCCCCTGTGGGTCCGGCTGGGCCTGGATGCCTGCGCCGTGGGAGTGTACGTCTACCTTATCTCCATCGACCTTCACGGCCTACGGTGGTATCTGGGGCTGGCCCTGCCTATTATCCTCACTGGTGGTGCCATTATGGTGGCATTGGGGCTGATTCTCAGCCGGGGGCGGTCTATCCTTACCAGTGTTACCCTCATCATTGGTGCCATCGGCCTTTTTGTTATGAGCGTTGAACTCTACGTGGACCACTGGCTCCGTCAGGATTATGTGCCCGGTTGGTCTCTGGTGGTGGCCGCCGTGTGTGTGGCTCTCATCATTCCCTTGGTCATCGTCCGCCGCCGTCCGGCACTTCGGGACGAGGTGCGCCGGCGGTTCCACATGTAGCTCAAATGGGTGGAGGAAGCGTATAAACATTAGGGATATGCATTATATAACGCATATTATGCATATTGATGTGAGAATGTACGAGAAAACAGGGAGGCAATTCGCATATTTATGCGAATTGCCTCTTGCATTTTCTTTGAGGAAGTGGTACACTGTGTCCAACATCGAAAGACATGGAGGCGTTCACCATGACAGATCATAAGGACATCAAGAAAGTCGTACTCGCCTATTCCGGCGGCTTGGATACATCCATCATCATCCCCTGGCTGAAGGAGAACTACAACAACTGCGAGGTCATCGCCGTCTCCGGCGACGTGGGTCAGGGCACCGAGCTGGACGGCCTGGAGGAGAAGGCCATCAAGACCGGCGCCTCCAAGCTCTACGTAGAGGACCTCACCGATGAGATGGTGGATGAGGTCATCATTCCCTCCATGAAGATGGGGGCCAAGTACGAGCAGTACCTGCTGGGCACCGCCTTTGCCCGGCCCATCATTGCCAAGCGGCTGGTGGAGATCGCCAAGAAGGAGGGGGCCGACGCCATCTGCCACGGCTGCACCGGCAAGGGCAACGACCAGGTCCGGTTCGAGCTGGCCATCAAGCGCTTCGCCCCGGAGATGAAGATTATCGCCCCCTGGCGGGAGTGGGACATCAAGGGCCGGGAAGAGGAGATCGACTATGCCGAGGCGCACAACATCCCCCTGAAGATCAGCCGGGAGACCAACTACTCCAAGGACAAGAACCTGTGGCACCTCTCCCACGAGGGCCTGGACCTGGAGGACCCCTCCAACGAGCCCCTGTATGAGAAGGAAGGCTTTTTGGAGATGGGCGTGAGCCCCATCGCCGCTCCGGACAAGCCCACCTACGTCACGCTGGAGTTTGTTAAGGGCGTGCCCGTGGCCATTGACGGGGAGAAGATGAAGGCCAGCGACATCATCCGCAAGCTCAACAAGCTGGGCGGTGAGAACGGCATCGGCCTGCTGGATATCGTGGAGAACCGGCTGGTGGGCATGAAGGACCGGGGCGTGTACGAGACCCCCGGCGGCACCATCCTCTACCACGCCCACGAGGTGCTGGAGATGATCACCATCGACAAGGATACCGCCCACATGAAGGCCAAGCTGGCGGTGGACTTTGCTGATCTGGTCTATAACGGCAAGTGGTTCACCCCCCTGCGGGAGGCTCTGAGCGCCTTTGCCGACAAGACCCAGGAGCACGTCACCGGCACCGTGAAGCTCAAGCTCTACAAGGGCAACATCATCAACGCCGGCGTCACCTCTCCCGAGACCCTCTACTCCGAGGATCTGGTCACCTTCGAGGAGAGCGACTACAACCAGGACGACGCCACCGGCTTCATCAACCTGTGGGGCCTGCCGGATACCGTCCAGGCGCTGCGGGAGCAGGGTAAGCTGAAATAAACAGTGGCGAGCTGAAATCAGAAACGGACAAAGAGGGACGCCGCGCCGGCCAGCGGACCGGTACGGCGTCCCTATCCCCATACATAAGGAGCGAAGGATATGAAACTTTGGGCTGGACGCTTCCAGAAGGAGACCGACACCGCGGTCAACGACTTCAACTCCTCCATCAGCTTTGACGCGCGGCTCTACAAGGAGGACATCGCCGGTTCCATCGCCCACGCCGCCATGTTGGGCAAGCAGGGCATCATCGAGGAGCACGAGGCGGAGAAGATCATCGAGGGTCTGAAGGCCATTCTGGCCGACATCGAAACCGACAAGGTGGAATTCTCCGAGGAGAATGAAGACATCCACATGAACATCGAGAGTGAGCTCACCTCCCGCATCGGGGACACGGGCAAGCGCCTCCACACCGCCCGGAGCCGGAACGACCAGGTGGCGGTGGACTTCCGCCTCTATGTAAAGAAGGAGATTCCCGTCATCATAGGCATGGTGCTGGACCTAGAAAAGATTTTGGTCAAGAAGGCCCAGGCCAACTTGGATACCGTCATGCCGGGCTACACCCACCTCCAGCGGGCTCAGCCCACCACCTTCGCCCACTACATGATGGCCTATGCCAACATGCTCAAGCGGGATGTGACCCGGCTGGAGGATTGCCTGGAGCGGATGGATGAGTGCCCCTTGGGGGCCGGCGCTCTGGCCACCTCCACCTATCCTGTGGACCGGTTCCAGACTGCCGCCGCCCTGGGTTTCCAGAAGCCCACCGACAACTCCCTGGATTCCGTGTCAGACCGTGATTTCGCCATTGAGTTCACCTCGGCCCTGTCCATCCTCATGATGCACCTGTCCCGGTTCTCTGAGGAGATCATCCTCTGGTGCTCCTGGGAGTTCAAGTTCGTGGAGTTGGACGACGCCTACTCCACCGGCTCGTCCATCATGCCACAGAAGAAGAACCCCGACGTGGCCGAGCTGGTCCGGGGTAAGACGGGCCGAGTGTACGGCTCCCTCATCACCCTCCTCACCATCATGAAGGGCCTGCCTCTGGCCTACAACAAGGACATGCAGGAGGACAAGGAGCCCGTCTTTGACGCCATCGATACCGTGGAACAGTGCCTGCCCGTGTTCGCCGCCATGGTGGACACCCTCACCGTCAAGAGCAAGAACATGCAGAAGGCCGCTGCCGGTGGCTTCATCAACGCCACCGACTGCGCCGACTACCTGGTGAAGAAGGGTCTCCCGTTCCGGGACGCCTATATGATCGTGGGCCGACTGGTCCACATGTGCATCAAGACCGGCGAGACCCTGGACACCCTGCCCCTGAAGGACTTCCAGTCGGTATCCGGCGCCTTCGGCCCCGATGTGTACCAGGCCTTGGAGCTCAAGACCTGTGTGAGCGGCCGGAAGGTCTACGGTGGCCCCGCCCCCGACTCTGTCAAGACCCAGATCGAGCACATCCAGCAGTTCGTGGAGGCGCGTGAGAAGAAATGAAACCCAAGGTTTATATCGACGGCCAGGAAGGGACCACAGGTCTCCAGATCTACGAGCGGCTGGGGGGACGGGAGGACATCGAGCTCCTCCTCATCGATCCTGACAAGCGGAAAGACTTGACAGAACGGAAGAAGCTCCTCAACGCCGCCGATCTCTGCTTCCTGTGCCTGCCCGACGCCGCCGCCGTGGAGGCGGTGGGCCTCATTGAAAACGAAAAGACCAAGGTCATCGACGCCTCCACCGCCCACCGGACGGCGGAGAGCTGGACCTACGGCTTTCCGGAGCTGCTGGCCGGACAGCGCCAGCGCGTGAAGTTTGCCAAGCGGGTGGCCAATCCCGGCTGCCACGCCACCGGCTTTCTGGCCTCCGCCGCCCCGCTGACCGCCATGGGGGTCCTGCCCAAGGACGCCGCTGTCACCTGCTTCTCCCTCACCGGCTACTCCGGCGGCGGCAAGAAGATGATCGCCGACTATGAGAATGGCGAGAAAGCGGAATCCCTTTACAGCCCTAGAATTTACGGCACCAACCTCCGCCACAAGCACTTGCCCGAGATGAAGGCCTACGCCGGTCTCACCCAGGCCCCTGTCTTCTGCCCGGTGGTGGACGACTATTACAAGGGCATGGCCACCACCCTGATGCTGCCGGCCTCCCTGTTGCCTGGCCACCCCACGGCGGAGGACGTCAGCGAGATGCTGGCCCGGTACTATGAGGGAGAGGCCCTGGTGCAGGTGCGGCCCTATCAGAGGGAGAGTACCTTCCTGGCGGCCAACACCATGGCGGGGAAGGATAGCCTGGAGCTGGTGGTCTCTGGCCATGAGGAGCAGATCATCGTGACCGCCCTCTTTGACAATCTGGGCAAGGGCGCCTCCGGCGCGGCGGTCCAGAATATGAACCTGATGCTGGGCTTCCCCGAGACCACGGGGCTGGCCCTGTGATGACAAGGAGTTGTGTGATATGAAACAGATCTCCGGCGGCGTGGCCGCCCCCAAGGGATTTACCGCCTCTGGCGTCCACTGCGGCGTGAAGAAAGGGAAGGGGGACGGCAACCAGCCCCCCATGAGCAAGAAACCCGAGGTGCTGGAGGGCAAGAAGGACCTGGCACTCATCGTCTCTGAGCAGCCCTGCACCGCTGCGGCGGTCTACACCATGAACCGGGTGAAGGCAGCGCCGCTGTACGTCACCATGGACCACCTGGAAAACGGCGAAGCCCAGGCCATCGTGGCCAACTCCGGCAACGCCAACGCCTGCGCCCCCAACAGTCATGAGCACGCCGAGGAGATGTGCGAGCTGGCCGCCCAGGCCACCGGCCTGAAGGCCAGCGACTTCGTGGTGGCCTCTACCGGCGTCATCGGCCAAGAGCTCAACATCGCCGCCATACAGGCCGGTCTGCCCGCCTGCGCCGCCGCCCTTTCCAAGGATGGCTCCGACGCCGCGGCCAACGCCATCATGACCACTGATACGGTGAAGAAAGAGCTGGCGGTGACCTGTTCCATCGGGGGCAAGACGGTGACCATCGGCGCCATCGCCAAGGGCTCCGGCATGATTCACCCCAACATGGGCACCATGCTGTGTTTCGTCACCACTGACTGCGCCATCACCCACGAGATGCTTTCCGACGCCCTCCACGAGATTGTCCCCCGCACATTCAACCGGGTGACCATCGATGGAGATACCTCCACCAACGATATGTGTGTGGTGCTAGCCAACGGCATGGCGGAGAACCCCCTCATCGAGTGGAAGGACGACGGCTATACCGTTTTCTACAAGACCCTTTACAGCGTCTTTGAGCAGATGGCCCGCTCTATTGCTGCCGACGGCGAGGGCGCCAGCAAGCTCATCACCTGCACCGTGGGCAAGGCCCGCAGTGAGGAGGCCGCCGAGCGTCTGGCCAAGGCGGTGGTAGGCTCTTCCCTGGTGAAGGCCGCCATGTTCGGCTCTGACGCCAACTGGGGCCGGGTCCTCTGCGCTATGGGCTACTCCAAGGCTCCCTTCCGCCCCGAGTTCGTGGATGTGAAGTTCTCCTCCGCCGTAGGGGAGATCCTGGTATGTCAGCATGGCGCCGGGGTGGACTTCGACGAGGAGGCCGCCAAGAGCATCCTCAGCCAGGACGAGGTGATCATCGACGTGGACCTCAACGAGGGTGAGCACCAGGCCACCTGCTGGGGCTGTGATCTTACCTACGACTATGTGAAGATCAACGGGGACTACCGGACCTGATAGGTCCGGCGCTTCCCATGGAGGTTTTGTAAAATGTCCGATTTCCCTGTGGCGCAGCGGGCCCAGGTCCTGGCCGAGGCCCTGCCCTACATTCAGAAATACTACGGCAAGACCATCGTAGTCAAATACGGTGGCAACGCCATGATCTCCGAGGAGCTCCGACAGGCCGTCATCAGCGACATCATCCTCCTCCACCTGGTGGGTATCCAGGTGGTGGTGGTCCACGGCGGCGGCCCGGAGATCTCCGCCATGCTCAAGAAGATCGGCAAGGAGTCCAAGTTCGTGGACGGCCTGCGCTATACCGACACCGAGACCATGGAGGTGGTCCAGCAGGTGCTGTGCGGCAAGGTGAACAAGGACCTGGTGGCTACCCTCAACGCCATGGGCGGCCGGGCTCTGGGCCTGTGCGGCATGGACGCCGGCCTCTTCCAGGCTAAAAAGCTGGATGAGAAGTACGGCCTGGTGGGGGAGATGGTCCAGGTGGACCCCGCCATCGTCAACGACGCCCTCTCCGACGGCTATATCCCCGTGGTGTCCACCGTGGCCCAGGGGGTGGACGGGGAAACGGCCTACAATATCAATGCCGATACCGCCGCCGCCAAGCTGGCGGTGGCCCTAGGGGCGGAGAAACTCATCCTCCTCACCGACGTCCGGGGTCTCTTGCTAGATCCCAAGGATGAGTCCACCCTCCTGCCGGTGGTGGAGCTCTCCAAGGTGCCCGGCCTCATCAAGGACGGGGTCATCCAGGGGGGTATGATCCCCAAGGTGGACTGCTGTGTGGAGGCGGTGCGCTCCGGCGTAAAGAATGCCGTCATTCTGGACGGCCGCATTCCCCACTCCATTCTCATCGAGCTGCTGTCCAACGAGGGCATCGGCACCATGCTGCTGTGAGGTGACACCATGGATTTTCAGACCATCAAAGCCCGGGATGACCAGTATGTGATGCATACGTACAACCGCTTCCCGGTAGACATTGACCACGGCAAAAACGCCACCCTCTGGAGCGCCGAGGGCAAGGAGTATATCGACTTTACCTCCGGCATCGGCGTCAACTCCGTGGGCGTGGCCAACCCCAAGTGGGTGGACGCTGTGGCTGTCCAGGCGGCCAAGCTGGGACACATGTCCAACCTGTTCTACACCCAGCCCTGCGGGGCCCTGGCCGAGCGGCTGTGCCGCCGAGCCGGGATGTCGACGGCCTTCTTTGCCAACTCCGGCGCCGAGTCCAACGAGGGCCTTATCAAGCTGGCCCGGAAGTACTCCTTTGACAAGTACGGGAAGGGGAGGGGGACCATCCTCACCCTGACCAACTCCTTCCACGGCCGGACGGTGACCACCCTGTCCGCCACCGGCCAGGAGGTGTTCCACAACTATTTCTTCCCCTTCACCGACGGCTTCCGCCACGCCGAGCCCACCATGGACGGCATCGCCCAGGTCTCCGGCCACGACGTCTGCGCCGTCATGCTGGAGCTCATCCAGGGGGAGAGCGGCGTGTGGCCCCTGGAGCAGTCCTTCATCCACGATCTGGCCGTCCTCTGCGCCGAGCGGGACTGGCTGCTGCTGGTGGACGAGGTCCAGACCGGCATCGGCCGCACCGGTACCCTGTTCTGCTACCAGCAGTACGGCATCCTGCCCGACGCCGTCTCCTTTGCCAAGGGTATCGCCGGCGGCCTGCCCTTCGGTGGTTTCCTGGTGGGGGAGAAGTGCCGGAACGTGTTGGGCCCCGGCACCCACGCCACCACCTTCGGCGGCAATCCCATCTGTGCCGCTGCCGCCTTGGCCACCCTGGACATCCTCAGCGAGGAGATGATGGGGGAGATCACCGACAAGGGAAACTACCTCCGCAGCGCCATCGAGGCCATGGACCTGCCCTGCCTGGGCAAGACCCGGGGGCTGGGTCTGATGATCGGCATAGAGGTCAAGCCGGGCCAGACCAACCGGGATGTGGCCATGAAGCTCATGGATAACGGCCTGCTGGTGCTGACGGCGGGCCCCGCCCTGCGGCTGCTGCCGCCGCTGGCCATCACCAAGGACGAGATGGACAAGGGCCTTGCCATCATGAAGCAGACCCTTTCGTAAGACAGAAAAGACGAGAGAAGTTAGGATGAGGTGATCGAAGATGAAAAAAGACCTGCTCAAGCTGCTGGACCTGACCCGTGAGGACATTACCAAGATCCTGGATGTGGCCGACCAGATGAAGTATAACCAGAAGCACGGCCTGCCCCATGACTGCTTGAAGGGCAAGACCCTGGCCATGATTTTTGAGAAAAACTCCACCCGGACCCGTGTGTCCTTTGAGGTGGGGACCTACCAGATGGGCGGTCACGCCCTCTTCCTCTCCGGCAAGGAGAGCCAGATCGGCCGGGGCGAGCCCATCGCCGATACCGCCCGGGTGCTCAGCCGCTACTGCGACGGCATCATGATCCGCACCTATGCCCAGGCTGAGGTGGAGGAGCTGGCCAAGTACGCCACCATCCCCGTCATCAACGGCCTCACCGACTTCGCTCACCCCTGCCAGGTGTTGGCCGACCTGATGACCGTCCGGGAGAAGATGACCCGATTGGAGGGCCTGAAGCTGTGCTTTATCGGTGACGGCAACAACATGGCCAACTCCCTCATCGTGGGCGGTCTGAAGTGCGGCATGGATGTGTCCGTGGCCTGCCCCGAGGGCTATGATCCTGATCCGAAGGTGCTGGACTTCGCCAAGACCGTCACCGACGCCAAGTTCACCCTGTGCCGGGACCCCAAGGAGGCCGTGGCTGGGGCCGATGTGGTCATCACCGACGTGTGGGCCTCCATGGGCCAGGAGGAGGAGGCTCAGAAGCGCCGACTGGCCTTTGAGGGGATTTATCAGGTCAACGCCGATCTCATGGCCCTGGCTCACCCCGGCGCCATGGTGCAGCATTGCCTGCCCGCCCACCGGGGGGAGGAGATCACCGCCGAGGTCTTTGAGGCCCACGCCGACGAGATCTTCGAGGAGGCTGAGAACCGCCTCCACGCCCAGAAGGCCGTGCTCAGCCTGCTGATGGGCGACAACTGATATAAAAACCCCGTTCCGGTGCGCTGCGGAGTACCGGAACGGGGTTTTCTATCTTGGATCAAACAATAAAAAAGGTGCCTGCGTGGTCACACGCAGGCACCTTTTCCATCTGCTTGTCAGCTCGCAAGATATTTCTTCACCAGCTCCTGGAGCAGCTCGTCCCGGTCCAGCTTGCGGATCAGGGAGCGGGCGTTGTTGTAGTTGGTGATATAGGTGGGGTCCTCGGACAGGATGTAACCGACGATCTGGTTGATGGGGTTGTATCCCTTCTCCTGGAGGGCGTTGTAGACGGCGGTCAGAATGGCCTTGATCTCCTCGTCCCGGTCCTCATTGAGGCTGAATTTGCGTGTGAAATCGATCTCCATGTCGGAAACACCTCCCGTTTGGTGTGATAATGGGGATGAGCATACAAAATATAGTATATCTTGCTCATCACGGATGTTCTTATTGTACTCGAAATGGCTCCGGGTGTAAAGGGGTGGGGGCGAATTTTTATGAAGATTTAAGGGTTCGCTGCCAGCCGTCAGCGCAGGACGGCACCCAGCTCCTTCTCCAGGGTCTCCAGGATACTCTTTACGTCGGCATCGGCCTCCTCGGCGGTGAGGGAGCGGTCGTCGGCCCGGAGCACCAGATTGAAGGCCACAGACTTCTTGCCCTCGGGAATACCCTTGCCCCGGTAGATGTCGAAGAGGGTGACGTCCTTCAGAAGACCCTTGGCGCCCTTGCGAATGCAGTCCTCCAGCGCGCCCACGGTGACGGCCTCGCCGCACACCACGGCGATATCACGGGTGACGGCGGGGAACTTGGGCAGGGGGACGTACTCGGGGTCGGCGCCCTTGGCGGCCATCAGATCGTTGAGCTCCAGCTCGGCGCAGTAGAACTCGGCATCCACACCGTAGTTCTTGGATACCAGGGGGTGGATCTGGCCCAGCACGCCGATGCGGCGCTCGCCGGCGTACACGTCGGCTACCCGGCCGGGGTGGTAGGAGGGATTGGCCACGGTGGGCACCTGGAAACGGACGTCAGTCACGCGCAGGTCCTTCAGAATGGCCTCTACGGCTCCCTTTAGAGCAAAGAAGTCCATATCGTCGCCGTAGGCGCCCATGGAGAGGACCTTGTTCTCCACAGCCAGACCGTCCTCGCCGCCGGGCAGGTAGATGCGGCCCACCTCGTAGAGCTTCACGTTCTGGTTGCGGTAGTTGTAGTTGCGGGTCAGGATCTCCAGCATGGAGGGGAGGACGGTGGTGCGCATGATGGAGGTGTCCTCGCCCAGGGGGTTGAGGATCTTGAAGGACTCCCGGCGGGGATCGTCGGCACACCAGCGGATCTTGTCGTAGCAGGTGGGGGAGATGAAGGAGTAGGTGATGATCTCATCGTAGCCCATGGCCCGGCACATGCCGCCCAGCTGCCGCTCCAGCTTCTCCTCCTCGGAGAAGCCGCCCAGAGTGGTCTGGCCCCGCATGAGGGTGACGGGGATGTTGTTGTAGCCGTGGAAACGGGCCACCTCCTCGGCCAGGTCGGCCATGCCGATGACGTCACCGCGCCAGGAGGGGACAGTGACCTGATCGCCTTCCACGCCGAAGTCCAGCTTCTTCAGGATGCGGACCATCTCGTCGGTGGCGATATCGGTGCCTAGCAGGCCGTTGATACGGTCGGGCTCCAGCTTGAGGACCCGGGGCTGGGGCACGTAGTTGAGAATGTCGATGGTGCCGGGAAGGACTTCGCCGGCGCCCAGCAACTCCACCAGCTCACAGGCCCGGTCCACGGCGGGGAGGGTATTCATGGGGTCCAGGCCCTTTTCAAACTTGGCGGAGGCTTCGGTGCGCATGCCCAGGGCCAGGGCGCCCTTGCGGATGCAGGTGCCATCAAAGCAGGCGGATTCAAAGACCACGTCGACAGTGTCGTCCACGATCTCGCTGTTCAGACCGCCCATGATGCCGGCCAGGCCCACGGCCCGGTGCTCATCGGCGATGACCAGGTGGTTGGCGTTGAGCACGTGCTCCTTGCCGTCCAGGGTGGTGAGATGCTCGCCCTCCTGGGCCCGGCGGACGATGATCTTGCCGCCCTTCACATAGCGGTAGTCGAAGGCGTGCATGGGCTGGCCGTACTCTAGCATGACATAGTTGGTGATGTCCACGATGTTGTTGATGGGGCGCACGCCCATGGCGCGGAGCCGCTCCCGCATCCACTTGGGGGAGGGGGCGATCTTCACGTTGCGCACCATCCGGGCGGTGTACCGGGGCACCAGGTCGCTGGCGGGGGTCTCCACGTCCAGCAGGTCCACCAAGGAGCCCTCACCCTCGGCCTTCACCACGGGGGTGTGGAGGTTCAGGGGGGCGTCGTAGGTGGCAGCCACCTCCCGGGCCAGACCAATGACGGAGAGACAGTCGGGCCGGTTGGGAGTGATTTCGAACTCCACCACGGAGTCGTCTACACCGATGACGGGCTTGATGTCGTCGCCGGGCTTGCAGTCCTCATTGAGGATGAAAATGCCGTCGGGTATGCAGTGGGGGAACTCAGCCTGCTGCGCCCGCAGGTCGGTGAGGGTGCAGATGTGATCCTTCTTGGAATCCAGAGCCACCAGGTCTCCAATATGGAGGTTGGGGCAGGTGGTGGAGACAGTGCAGGTCTTGTCCCCAGCGTCCAGGGTTACGTTGTAGGTGGAGTAGGCAGTGGTGACCACTTCGGTGACCTTAGCGCAGACCACGCTGCCGAAGATCTTGTGGCCGGGCTGAATGTCAGCGGGGATGGAGGGCTTGTCCTTGTCCAGGGGGTGGTAGTCGTTGAGCAGGGCAGCGGGGTCGATGACAGCATAGGGGAAGTCACGCTCCTCCAGGCCCAGCTCGGAGAGGCCGCACATCATGCCATTGGAGACCTCGCCCCGGAGCTTGCCCTTTTCGATCTTCACGCCGCCGGGCAGGGTGGACTTGTGGAGGGCAGCGGGGACCAGGTCGCCCACGTGGACGTTCCAGGCGCCGGTGACGATCTGGATGGGCTCCTCCTTACCTACGTCGATCTGGCAGATCCACATGTGGTCGGAGTTGGGGTGGCGCTCCATGGAGAGGACGCGACCCACCACTACGTTGGAGATCTCGGCGCCCAGGTCGGTGGTGATCTCCACCTTGGAGCCGGAGAGCGTCATGGCCTCGGCGAAGTCCCGGTCACCGGCGTCCACGGTGACGAACTCGCGCAGCCATTTACGAGACAGATTCATATATGAAAACTCCCTTATTGCTTATTGATTTTGTAGGGACGGCCTGGGGCCGCCCGGTTCGCAGACATGGTTCAGTGCCTTAGAACTGCTCCAGGAAGCGCACATCATTTTCGAAAATGAGGCGCAGGTCGGCAATTTTGAAGCGCCGCATGGCGGTCCGCTCTAGGCCGATGCCGAAGGCCCAGCCGGAGTAGACATTGGTGTCGATGCCGGCCATCTCCAGCACCCGGGGGTGGATCATACCGGCGCCGAGGAGCTCGATCCAGCCCTCACCCTTGCAGGTGGGGCAGCCCACGCCGCCGCACTTGTGGCACTGCACGTCCATCTCGCAGGAGGGCTCGGTGAAGGGGAAGTGGTGGGGGCGGAAACGGGTCTTGGTGCCCTTGCCGTAGAGCTTCTCTACCACGGTGTTGAGGGTGCCCTTCAGATCGGCCATGGTGACGCCCTTGTCGATGACCATGCCCTCCACCTGGTGGAACATGGGGGAGTGGGTGGCATCCACCTCGTCCTTCCGGTACACCCGGCCGGGGGCGATGATACGGATGGGCAGCTCCATGGTGTCCATGGCCCGGACCTGCATGGGGGAGGTCTGGGAGCGGAGCATCACCCGGGAGTCCTCGTCAAAGTAGAAGGTGTCGGACCAATCCCGGGAGGGGTGGCCCTCCTCGGCGTTGAGACGGTCAAAGTTGTACTTGGCCAGCTCTACCTCGGGGCCGTCCAGCACGGTGAAGCCCATGCCGATAAAGATGTCCTTGATCTCATCCAGGGCGATATACATGGGGTGACGGTGACCGGCCTTGTAGGGCTTGCCGGGGATGGTCACGTCCAAAGCCTCGGCGGCCAGGCGGTCCTCCAGGGCCTTGGCCTCCAGCTCCTTGCCCCGGTGCTCCAGGGCCTTCTCCAGAGCGGCCCGGACCTCGTTGGCCAACTGACCCATGGCGGGTCGCTCCTCTGCGGAGAGCTTGCCCATCTGCTTCAGAACGGCGGTGAGCTCACCCTTCTTGCCCAGGTACTGGACCCGGAGGGCGTCCAGGGCGGCGGAGTCGTTGGCGGCCTCGAAGGCGGCCAGGGCCTGGGCGCGGATGTTTGCCAGTTGTTCTTTCATCGGTGCTTTCTTCCTTTCGGATGTTGATTATCGCGTGGAGTCGGGCCTGGGGATGAGCAGGCCCTTCATAGATGGACTGCGATTGTGAAAATCCAGGACCAGCTGGATTTCCCCCCGGGTACAGCCCAGAAGGAGTTTTACTTCGCTGTCGCGCTTTTCCAGGTCCACGGTACAGATGACGGCATTCAGAGTCTGGGCGGGGTCGGAGCCCAGCCAGACATCCACGCCCTCGCCGTCCATGGAGGAGGTCTGTGCCAGATAGCCGTAGTCCAGAGGGTAGATAAGCGCGGGGAAGCGGGGATGGGCGGACCCCCGGGGGCGGTCGATGACCAGCCGGGACCGGTGGATCAGCTCGTCCAGCGCGGACCAGAAATCCGGATTTTCCATGGCTGCCTCCTGATTTGGACGACAAAAAAGCCTTCCGTCCCATCAATTTGGGACGAAAGGCCAGCCTTCCGCGGTACCACCCGTATTCCCGCGCACAGCACGCGGGCACTCTCGCCCGGGTAACGGCGGGCGGGGCCGTCCCTGTCTCCAAGGCCGCTCCGGGGCGAACCAAGCACGGCGTCCACGGTCTGGCTCTCAGCCGGTGACCAGACCTCTCTTGGCGGCGGTTTCGCACTATTTTCCCCTTCTACGCATTTACAAATGTACTTTATATCACATAAATGGGAAAATTGCAAGATAAAATTGACTCACTACCATTCAGGGACTATAATGGGGGACAGTTCAGCGCAAAAGAGAGGAGGCGGGAGCGTGAAACAGGACCGGCGGGCGTTGCTGCTCTATGAGCCCAACCTTTATAAGGCCTTCCTCACCCTGGCCCTGCCCGTGTTCGGCGCCAACTTCATGAAGGCCTTCAACGAGCTGGTGGACACCTTCTTCATCGGCCAGACCGCCAACTCCGTGGCCGCCCAGGCGGGGGTGTTTATCTCCTGGCCTCTCATCAATATCTTTGCTGCCTTTCAGGTGGGCTTCGGGGTGGCTGGTGTGGCGGTGGTGAGTCAACTTTTGGGGGCGGGACGCCGGGAGGAGGCCCGGGAGAACGCCGGGGTCCTGCTGGCGGTGGCCGTCCTCTTCGGCGTGGTGCTCAATGCCCTCCTCTATCTGGTGTCCCCCTGGGTCATGACCTTTACCGGCGCCGTCGGCGATGTATTTACATGCAGTGTCTCCTACCTGCGGGTGCGCTCCTTTGAGCTGGTCTTCACTTTCATCTTCGCCGCCTTTCAGGCGGTGCGGCAGGCCCAGGGGGATACAGTGACCCCAGTGGTCTTGTCAGTGAGTGCCGTACTGCTCAACATCGTGCTCACCGGAGCCTTTGTTCAGGGCCTGGGTATGGGGGTCTTCGGTGCAGGGCTGGCCACGGTGCTGGGCAACGTGGCCGTGGCACCGGTGTGCCTCTTCCTCCTCTTTTCCAAGAGGCAGGCCCTCCATCTGGAGTGGGGCCGCATCACCCTCTCCTGGCCCATCCTCTTCCGTTTGACCCGCATCGCCGCCCCGGCGGCCTTCAGTCAGGCGCTGAGCTCCTTGGGCTTCCTGGTGCTCCAGACCGTCATCCTCAGCTACGGCGAGGCGGTGACGGCGGCCTTCAGCATCGGCAACAAGATCTCCAACATCCTGCTCATGCCGGTGCTGGCCCTGGGCTCGGTGCTGGCGGCCTACGTGGGCCAGAACATCGGCGCCGGCAACGGGGCCCGGGCCCGGCAGGCCTACCGGGTGAGCCGGAACATCGGTTTTGTCATTGCAGTGGTGGGGAGTCTGATCCTGCTGCCCTTCCGGGTGGAGCTGGTGGGGCTCCTCAGCAATGATGGCGCTACCCGCATCGCCGCCGTGGAGTACATATTCTGGGTGCTTCTCACCCAGCCCCTTATGTCTCTCTTCCAGAATTATCTTGGGGTATTCAACGGCTCCGGCAAGACCATCTACGCATTCTGGATGTCCACTGCCCGGCTATGGCTGGTGCGGCTCCCCCTCATTATGTTTTTCAAGCATTTTACCGCCGTGGGCAGCACCGGCGTCTGGTACGCCATGGTGCTGAGTAATTTTATTATCCTGTTCCTTGGAGCCTTCCTGTACCGAAGAGTGGACTTTACCCCCTGCCGGGCGGTAATGGAGGAGGAACAGGCTGCGTTTGAGAATTTGTAGGAGGAATTGATTTATGAAGATCGCCACATCGGAGCAGATGCGGGGACTGGACCGATCCGCCATCCGGGAGCGGGGGATTCCCTCTTTACAGCTCATGGAGCGGGCCGCCGCCGCAGTGGTGGAGCGCTGTCTGGAGCGGATGGCGGGGAAGGAGAAAAGAAGGGTGGCCGTTTTCTGCGGCGCCGGCAATAACGGCGGCGACGGTGTGGCCGCCGCCCGGCAGCTGATGGAGGCCGGCGTGGAGGTCCGCTGCTTCCTGGTGGGCCGCCGGGACAAGATGACGCCCGACTGCCGGGAGATGGAAGCACATTTGGAGGCAGCAGGTGGAAAGTTAGAGGACTTTACAGCTGATCCCGCCTTTGCGGCCTGGTGTCTGGACTGTGATCTGATGGTGGATGCCCTCTTCGGCATTGGTCTCAATACGGAGCTGCGGGGAGATGCCTATACCGCCGTACAGATGATGAACACCTGCTCGGTACCGGTGGTGGCGGTGGACATCGCCAGCGGTGTGGAGGCAGATACCGGTCGGGTGTTGGGCTGCGCGGTAGAGGCGGCAGAGACCGTTACCTTCACACTGCCCAAGGTGGGCAATCTTCTGGGGGAGGGGGGTGCCATGGCCGGTCAGCTCACCGTGGCCGACATCGGTATCCCCGATGACCTTGTCCGGAAGGTGGAGAGTCATCTCCATGCTGTCTTTCCCCGGGAGCTTCACCTGCCCAGAAGAGACCGGGATTCCCATAAGGGAAACTATGGTAAAGTATATATCCTTGCGGGTAGTGTGGGGTACAGCGGTGCTCCTATCCTGGCTGCCCGGGCGGCGGTGCGGTGTGGGGCCGGCCAGGTATCCTTGGGAGTGCCGGGCCCGGTGTGGCCCATTGCCGCCCAGAAGCTGGATGAAGCCATGCCCCACCCGCTCCCCGCCTCCAAGGACGGTATGCTCTCTCTGGAGGCGGCGGAAGAAGTGCTGCGGCGGTTGGAGCCCTGCGGGGTGTGCCTCATTGGTCCCGGCTTGGGCCGGGGCAACAGTGTGGGCTCGGTGGTGCGGCATCTGCTGAAGACGGTCCGGCTGCCTGTGGTGCTGGACGCCGACGGCATAAACGCCTTGGCCGGGCATATAGATGGATTGGATGTCCGTCAAGGGGAGTGTACGGTGCTCACCCCCCACGACGGCGAGTTTGCCCGGCTGGGCGGCGATCTCTCCACTGGGGACCGGCTTTCGGCGGCCCGGGCCTTTGCCGCCGAGCACGGCTGCGTACTGGTGCTCAAGGGCCACCGCACCATTACCGCCTTCCCCGATGGAGAGGCCTATGTGAACACCACCGGCAACCCCGGTATGGCCAAGGGGGGGAGCGGCGATGTACTCAGCGGCATGATCCTCTCTCTGTTGGGTCAGGGATTCCCACCTCGGGTGGCGGTGCCCATGGCGGTGTGCCTCCACGGCATGGCGGGCGATCTGTGTGCCGGGGAGCTGGGGGAGTACGGCATGACCCCCGGCGACATGATCGACCGGCTGCCTCTGGTGCTCATGGGCATCACAAGGAACAGCTGAGCACCGAAAACCAGGACAGGAGGCGGAGCTGTGCGTAGAGCGGCTTGCGCACTGATGATGACCCTGTGCCTTGTGCTCTCCGGGTGCGGTGGGCAGGCCACAGATGAGGTAGACCAGCTGACCCTGGACATACGGGGAGAGTACCTAGCCCTGGATCGGGTGACGGCACAGATGGAGGTGGGCGCGGACTATGGGCGCCGCGTGTATGCCTATACCATGGAGCTGGACTGGCAGCGGGAGGGGGACACCACCGTCACCGTGACTGCGCCGGAGACGGTGGCTGGGATCACCGCCCGGATCACCGCCGGAGAGACTTTTCTGGAGTACGACGGCGTTAGTCTAGAAACGGGCCCACTGGATGAGAGCGGGCTCTCCCCTGTAGGGGCAGGTGTTTTTCTGATGAAGGCTGCCACGGAGGGGTTTATCGCCGAGAGCGGCTTCGAGACTCTGGAGGAGCGGGACTGCCTGCGGCTCCTCTGTCGGGACCCGGAGGGGACGCCGGGGGAGGGGACGGAGTGCATCCTCTGGTTTGACAAGGATACCCATGACTTGCTGCGGGGGGAGATCTCCGTGGACGGTCAGCGGGTCATCGAGTGTGCCTTCACCACGTTTGAAAGAACGCAGAGCGGAGGTGCGTAGAGACCCAAATATAGATATAGTGAGGCGTAAAGATCATGGACGATGCACAGAAGAGGACCTGGGCGGAGATCGACTTGGGGCGGCTGGCCCGGAACTACCACGCCCTCCGGGGGCTGACGCCGCCGGGCTGCAAATTCCTGGGCGTGGTGAAGGCCAACGCCTACGGACACGGCGCCGTGCCGGTGGCCAAGAAGCTGGAGGAGCTGGGAGCGGACTACCTGGCCGTGGCCTGCCTGGACGAGGCCCTGGAGCTGCGGAACGCCGGGATCAAGCTGCCCATCCTCATCCTGGGGGTGACGCCGGCGGAGTACGCCGGTGTCCTGCTGGAGCATGACATCACACAGGCAGTGGGGGATCTGGAGCTGGCCCAGGCCCTCTCGGCTGCGGCTGTGGCGGCGGGCCGGAAGGCCAAGGTCCACATCAAGGTGGACACCGGCATGTCCCGGCTGGGCTTTTTGTGGAGCCAGGGGGCGGAGGAGAACATCCGCCGTGTGTACGGCCTGCCCGGCCTGGAGTGTGAGGGGATCTTCACCCATTTTGCCAACGCCGACGGGGACGAGGCCTACACCATGGAGCAGTTCACCCGCTTCCTGGACCTGCTGGGACACCTGGAGCGGGAGGGCGTGACCTTTCCAATTCGCCATTGCGCCGCCAGCGCCGCTGTGTTAAACTATCCCTGTACCCATTTGGATATGGTTCGGCCCGGGATCGCCCTCTACGGCCACTATCCCGCCGCCGGTATGGAGTATACCTGCCCCCTGGAGCCAGTCATGACCTTGAAGACCCGTGTGGCGGCGGTCCGCAGCCTGGTCGCCGGTACGCCGGTAAGCTACGGATGTACCCATGTCCTGAAACGGGACAGCCGCCTGGCCGTGCTGCCCGTGGGCTATGCGGATGGCTTTTTCCGCCTGTTTTCCAACCGGCTGGAGGTAGAGATCAAGGGCCGGAGGGTGCCTCTGGTGGGCCGGGTGTGCATGGACATGTGCATGGCCGATGTCACCGACCTGCCCGAGGCGGAGGCCGGCGATGTGGTGACCCTCTACGGTGACGAGGTGCCGGTGGAGAACGGCGCTGACCTGGTGGGCACCATCCAGTACGAGCTCCTCTGCGACGTGGCGCCCCGGGTGCCCCGCATCTACCTGGAAGGCTGAACGGCCCCGCCCCGCCGGGCATATGCTGAAGGGGGAGGTTCCGCCGGGCAGGCGGCGGGAGGGCCCGCCGCGCTTCGATTTTAGAGACCTGGCGTATAATTCCCGCCGCCCCGTGGGAGAATCATAGTGTCGGTGTTACATAGGCCTCGGCCTTGGTGACACTGCGCACTATCTTCCAGCGGAGTGTGAGCATACGTGGACAACAGCGTAAAACGCGGCGATATTTTCTACGCAGATCTGAGCCCTGTGGTGGGAAGTGAGCAGGGGGGTGTCCGGCCGGTGCTGATCATCCAGAACAACACCGGCAACCGCCACAGCCCCACGGTCATCGCAGCCGCCATCACGTCTCAGACGGGGAAGGCCAAGCTCCCCACCCACATCGAGCTGGCCGCCATGAGCTGCGGCCTGCCCAAGGATTCCGTGATCCTGCTGGAGCAGATCCGGACCCTGGACAAACGGCGGCTCCGGGAACGGATGGGCTGTCTGGATGAGAAGCTGATGCACCGGGTGGACTCCGCCATTGCCGTCAGCTTTGGCCTGCATCCGGAAGAACTGGTATAAGGGACAGCCGGTCGGACGCCGGTCCGGCCGGTCCCTCTTTTTTGCTATGGAGGTTACATATGAAAACGCGCCGCAAGACCCTTCTCACCACAGCCCTCTCCGTGGGCGTCCTCACCCTGCTGCTGGGGGCCGCCGCGGGGAGCCAGACCGACCCTCTGGTCACCATGAGCTATCTCAATGACGTCAACACCCCTGCCATTCTCAAGCAGGTGGACTCCAAACTGGACAGCCGGGAGCAGGCTTTGGTGGACAAGCTGGATGGGGTGGCCGACACCTATGCCCAGGAGGTGGAGTCCCTCGTGGGCTCCTCCGGCGGGAGCGCTTCCTCCTCCGTCTTCTCCGTGGTGACGGTGAAGGCGGGACAGCAGCTGTTGGGCTCTACCGGCTGTGAGATGCTGCTGCGCAACGGTTCCGCCACCTGCGTGGCGGTCTCAGCTCCCGGCCTGGTGGACTCTACGGATGGTTCCACCTTGGCCTCCGGCGGCGCCGTCCAGCCCAACCACCTCTACCTCGTCACTGCCGACGGCAGAGGGCTAAAGGCCACCGCCGACGCCACGGTGATGGTCCGGGGCAGCTATACCATTTCCTGAGGCGGGAGGGGAAGACAGTGAGACAGTGTATGGATGCGGAAAATCTTCACCGCCGTCTCAAAAAGATCATTGGACAGGTACAGGCCATTGACCGTATGGTGGATGAGGATGTCCCCTGCGAGGATGTGCTTTTACAGATCAACGCCGCCAAATCCGCGCTCCACAAGGTGGGACAGGTGGTGCTGGAAGGACACATCAACCACTGTGTCCGGGACGGTATCGAGCATGGAGACGCCGAGCAGACCATCGCCAGCTTCACCAAAGCTGTGGAGCGGTTCGCCAACATGAAATAAGATCAAGGTCCCCGGACGGAGCAGGACTCCGTCCGGGGACCTTTTCTCTTTCCTCAAAGTGCCGGCTGTCCCTTGACAACCTATACCCCCATAGGTATAATCACACATGAAGAGAAACCATAAGGGGTATTGGTATCTGGAGGTGGCGTATGGAGCGACTGGAGAAACTTCTGGCCTGGGGTGGCGTCAAGCGGGATGTTCTGTTTCTGATCTTGTCAGCGGCGGCTCTGGGGTGCAGCATCGCGGGTGTTTCCCCCTTTCCCTTTGACATGGCTTGGGTGGCCATCGTGCTGTGCGGCGTGCCCATCATTCTCGAGGCGGTCATCGGCCTGGTGACGGCTTTTGACATCAAGGCAGATGTGCTGGTATCCATGGCCCTCATCGCGTCCGTGGCCATCGGCGAGGACTTCGCGGCGGGTGAGGTGGCCTTTATTATGCAGCTGGGGGCCCTCCTGGAGGACCTTACCGTGGCGAAGGCACGTGCGGGCATCGAGAAGCTGGTTCGCCTGACGCCCCGCACGGCCCGGCGGCTGTCGGACAACGGAGAGGAGATCATCCCTGCCGAGCAGGTGCGGGTGGGGGATCGGCTGCGGGTTCTCCCCGGGGAGACGGTGCCGGTGGATGGTGTCATTCGGGCGGGGCAGACCTCCATTGACCAGTCGGTGATGACCGGCGAGTCCCTGCCGGTGGACAAGGAAGTGGGAGATGAAGTCTCCAGCGGCACCGTCAACCAGTTCGGCGCCTTTGATATGGAGGCCACCAAAGTGGGGGAGGACAGCGCCATCCAGCGGATGATCCGGCTGGTCCAGTCGGCGGACGCCGGGAAGGCCAAGATCGTGGGCCTGGCCGACCGCTGGGCCACCTGGGTGGTGGTAGTGGCCGTGGCTGCGGCCGGACTTACTTGGCTTATTACCGGAGAGATCATCCGGGCGGTGACCATCCTGGTGGTCTTTTGTCCCTGCGCTCTGGTGCTGGCCACGCCCACCGCCATCATGGCGGCCATCGGAAACGCCACCCGGTACGGCTTTCTGGTCCGGGAGGGAGACGCGTTGGAACGGCTGGCAGGGGTATCTGATGTGGCCTTTGACAAGACAGGTACGCTCACCCTGGGCACTCCTAAGGTGGTGGAGATTTGCAGCTGTTCCCCTAACCATGACCAGGGCCAGGTGTACGCCTGGGCGGCCAGCGCGGAGCTCCGGTCGGAGCACCCTCTGGGACGGGCGGTAGTGTGCTGCTATCAGGAACTGGGGGCGGGTGAGGCCGTCCAGCCCACGGAGTTTCAAATGCTGCCGGGCCGGGGCGTTCGGGCCGTGGTGGGGGAGAGGACCCTGACGGCGGGCAACGAGGCTCTGTTGGAGGAGAGCGGCATATCCATTCCAGATCAGGCCAGGGAACGGGTGGCGGACTGTCTGAAAGAGGGGTGTACTGTGATCTACTTAGCGGCAGATGGGGTACTGGTGGGCTTTCTGGCCCTGGCCGACACACTGAGGCCAGATGCCGCCGATACCGTCCGCGGGGTGCGGGAGGCTGGAGTGGAACCGGTGCTCCTCACCGGCGACCACGCCAATGCTGCCTGCCATATCGCTCAGGCACTGGGAATCCAGACGGTCCGCTCCGACTGTCTGCCGGAGGACAAGCTGAATTGGATCGGGGCGGAGCAGGAAAAGGGACGACAGGTCTGTATGGTGGGAGACGGCATCAACGATGCGCCCGCCCTGAAAAAAGCCCAAGTGGGCATTGCCATGGGGGTTGTGGGCAGTGATATTGCCATAGATGCTGCCGACATCGCCCTGGTCAACGACGATATACACGCCCTGCCTCATCTGCTCTCCCTGTCCAGGCGGATGATGACCACCATACGGTTTAATCTGACATTTTCCATGGTTCTCAATTTCCTGGCCATCCTTTTGGCCATGACCGGTGTGCTCAACCCAGTGGTGGGCGCCCTGGTCCATAATGCCGGATCGGTGCTGGTTATCATCAACTCCGCCCTCCTGCTGCGGTGGCGTCGCAAGTGAAGAAACAGCCCGCCCTCCGCACCGTGATCGGTGCAGGGAGCGGGCTTGCCTGTCATGACAGGTTCAGTCACGGCTGGAGCCGCCGGGAGGTGGAATGCTGCCGGCGTGACCGGCGGGGTGGTCGATGTCCTCCCCCATGGTGACGGCGGAGCAGATAGCGGTCTTGCCGTACTTGGTCCGGATGCCGTCCATGGCCCGCTCCAGCTGTTCCCGCCGTTCCCGGCGGGGGGTGGCGTCAGCGGCAAAGAGGTCCAGCTGCTCTCCGGCCTCCCCCTCGGGGATCAGGTTCTGCCCCGTGATGGTGAGGGCCCGGATGGGGGCGCTGCCGTTCCAGGAGGACCGGATGAGTCCCAGGGCCGCCCGGCCAATGTCCTGGGCCGTGCAGGAGGGTGCCTCCAGCCGTGTCTGACGGCAGATGTCCTTGAAATTGGGGTCCCGTATGGTGACCTGGACGGTGGTGCACTTCATGGCGTGCTTGCGCAGCCGGGCGGCCACGCTGTCGGAGAGGAGGGCCACCCCGGTGTGGATATCCTTCCAGCCCACCAGGTTCCGGCGGAAGGTGATGCCGTTGCCCACCGACTTGGGGGGCGGCGTCTCCCCGGCCCGGGTTACCGGGCTGTGCTCCAGCCCGGCGGCGTACTCGTAGAGCTGTCCGCCCTGCTTGCCCAGCAGATGCTCCAGCCGCTCCCGGCCGAAGGCGGCCAGGTCCCCGATGGTGTGGACGCCGTACTGGTGCAGCACCCGGGCCGATGCCCGGCCCACGAAGAGGAGGTCGGTCACCGGCAGAGGCCACACCTTTTCCGGCACGTCGGCCCGGGTGAGGACGGTGGTGGCGTCCGGTTTTTTCATGTCGCTGCCCAGCTTGGCAAAAACCTTGTTGAAGGAGACCCCCACGCTGATGGTGAGCCCTGTCTCCTCCTTCACGGTGTTGCGGATCCGGTCGGCGATGACTCTGCCGTCCCCGCCGAAGAGATGCATGGAGCCGGTGATGTCCAGCCAACTCTCGTCGATGCCGAAGGGCTCCACCAGGTCGGTGTAACGCTCGTAGATGGCGTTGACCCGTTTGGACCACAACCGGTACTGGTCGTGGTGGGCGGGGAGGAGGATGAGGTCGGGACATTTCCGCCGGGCCTGCCAGATGGTCTCCGCCGTCTTGACCTGGAATTTCTTGGCCGCCTCGTTCTTGGCCAGAATGATGCCGTGGCGGCTCTCTGGGTCGCCGCACACCGCCACCGGCTTGTCCCGCAACTCCGGCTTGTCCCGAAGCTCCACCGAAGCGTAAAAGCCGTTGAGGTCACAGTGCAGGATGGTCCGGTCCATGTCTCTACCCCCTTTCCCACAGTGTACCACAGGAAATTCAGCTAGTCAAACACCTGTTCGATTGAATCCTTACCTATCCCACCGGAGAAGGGCGGCCACCCGGTCCAGATGCTCGGTCAGGTCCCGGCTGCCGGTGTAATCCAGATAGACCACCCGGTTCCCCAGCCGGGCGAAGAGCTGCTGGCCGCCGTAGTCTACGTCCTCCGCCACCACCAGCCGGTCAAAGCCGGGGGCGGACAGCTCCTCCACCGCGTAGCGCTCCGGTACGTAGCGGAGGTCGTAGAGCTCATAGTCCATCAGGTCCTCCAGCATGGGACCGGCCAGGAAGGGGAGGGTCAGGTTGTACCACTCCATCTTCAGATAGCGCCGCTCCCCGTCCACAGTGCCAGTCTGTGTCACTTCATAGATCCGGGCCAGAGGCCGGCAGTCGTAGGAGACGAAGTTGTCCCGATCAGGCCCCTCATAGCCGGGGTAGTAAAAGGGCTCCGGGGCGTAGCCATCCCCCTCCAGCTCCGCCAGGGAGAGCACCGGGGCGGGGCGGTCCAGGTCGGAGAGCTCCATATCCCACCGGGTCACCCCGGCGAAATGGGCGGCGGTGAAGCCGATCTGAACGAGGGCGGCGATGGACAGCAGGAGGGTATAGCCCTGCCGCACCAGACCGGTGTGCCGCCAGTGCCGTGGCCGCTGGTGGGGGATGCCCGCCCGGAGCCGCCTCCTCAGACGGCACAGGCCCCACACTCCCCAGGAAAAGTAGAGGATGAGGGCCACATCCGCAAGGATGACCAAGTTGGTATAGAGGGAGCTGAACCGGACCAGGCTTAGGACCAGGCCGAAGGAGCTGGCCAGGCGGGCCCATACCATGAAGGCCACCAGAGCCGCCATCAGGACCAGTAGGAGCCACACAAACCGGGTCAGATTCTTGGTGAGCCGGTCCAGGGTGTAGCTCTGGGTCACCGGATCGGTGTGGAACTCGGGGGCGTCCGGGTCAGCCGTCCGGAATAGGGCCAGATAGCCGATCTTACCCACATAGCTCCAGCCCATGTCATCGTAGTCGGCGGCCTGGGCAGGGATGGTGTTTCCGCCCTTTTCCGTAGGTTCCGCGTGGTAGCGTACCCGGGCCGGCTCGCCGGGACGGAACTGGGCGAAAAAGGTCCCGAATTTTTGGAAATGGAGCCCCTTGGCCGCCATCTCCTCCAGCCACAGCTCCAGGCCGTCCAGGTCCAGGAAGTCCACCGGGACCAGCCTGCGCACGATCTTCTGTTCCTTCATGGCCGTTCCTCCTCACTCTCGGCGTCGGCCACGCAGGCGCGCAGCCGGGCCACCTCCTCCTGATACCGTTTTTCACCGCTTTCCGTGAGCTGATAGGTCCGCTTCCGGCCCTCCACGGCGATCTCTGTGAGAAAGCCCTCCTCCTGGAACTTGCCCAGAATGGTGTAGAGGGTGCCGGGCCCCATGTTCACCCGGCCCTTGGTCTTGCGGGAGACGAAGTCGGCCACCTCAGTGCCGCACAGGGACTGCTTCCGGAAGGCCATGAGCACATAGAACATAGTTTCGGTGAGAGATTCCAGGGATTTTTTTCCCATGGGCGGCCTCCTTTCTAATATCGCAGCTCGATATCGTCTATCGATATCATAACATCGAGGAACGATATCGTCAAGGGGGCGCATAGAAAAAAGAAAACTCCCCCGGCGGTGGGCCGGGGGAGCCAAACGTAATAGGGGAGGGGTGGAATTCAGATGATGCCCCAGAGGACCAGGGCCAGCAGGACAAAGGTGGCCAGCAGCACCAGGGAGAAGAGGAGGAACCCGGCGCTGGAGCGGCGGGAGGGCTGGGCGCTGGTGGAGGGAGCCACCAGGCCGGACCGGCGCAGGGCGGTGACCACGGGCTTGTAAAGCAGAAGGGTGGCGGCCATGTTCATGCCGCCCTTGACCAGGTTGAAGGGGAGGATGATGGGCACCAGCATGGCGGCTACGGCCTCACGGGGCATACCCTGGTAGATGGGGGTGAGGAAGTAGTTCCACAGCAGCATGATCACGGTGAGGGCCACCACGCCGGAGGCCAGACCCAGCACAGCGCCGGTCATGGTGTGGCGCTTCTTGTAGATGAAGGTGGCGGTGCAGCAGAAGGCGCAGGTGGCCAGGGCGTTCATGATGAAGCCGATGATGCCGGTGTGGCTGACGGTGATCATCTCCACAAAGGCAACCACGATGGCCATGGAGGCGGCGGCCATGGGCCCGAAGACGAAGCCGCCAATGCAGATGACCACGTCCTTGAAGTCGAAATCCAGGAAGCCGCTGACGCTGGGCAGCAGCTTGGACACCAGCATGACGACAAAGGCGATGGCGGAGAGCATGGCCAGGGTGGTGATGGTCTTGGTGTTGGTAGCCGGACGGGCCTTGACCAGTGTGGGATCGGACATAAAAATACGCGCTCCTTCCGGACGCGGCCACATTCCGGCCGCGCCCCATGTAAAGTAGAAAACACCCGAAAGACCCAATGCCTTCCAGGTGTTAAACACGTTACATGGGGAGAGGTGCGCGTTTGAACACATCTTCTTCCATCCAGACTTCGCACTCATCGAGAGCGCGTCACTGTCGGTCCCGGAGTTCCACCGGGTCAGCCGCGCGGAAGCGCGGGTCGCGGACTGTACCGCCGATCGGGATTTTCACCCTGCCCTGAAGACATTTTTGATTCAGTTGTTTTCTCTATCTGCTATTATACATGGTCCCGGCAAAAATGCAAGCCCCAATTTTAAGAAACAAATGTTCGATATCCGTTGACTTGTCCGGCAGGATATACTACAATGGCAGAGACAAGAATGACAGGATAGGCGGAAAGGGGAGAGGACAGGGCGTGAAAAGAGAGACCACCTGCTGCTTTACCGGCCACCGGTCCAACAAACTCCCCTGGGGGAACGACGAGTCCGACCCCCGCTGCGTGGACCTGAAGAACCGGCTGAGGGCGGCGCTGGCGACGGCCTACGCCGACGGCTACCGCCACTTTCTCTGCGGCATGGCCCTGGGCTGCGACCTCTATTTCTGCGAGGCGGTGCTGGACCTGCGGGATCGGCATGAGGACGTCACGGTGGAGGCCGCCGTCCCCTGTGAGGAACAGTGCGCACGGTGGCGGGAACGGGACCGGAACCGGTACTTTGCTCTGCTGGAGCGGTGTGACTATGAGACCCTGGTCCAGCACCGCTATACCGCCGGATGCATGCAGCGCCGGGACCGGTACATGGTAGACCGCTCCCAGCGCATCATCGCCGCCTATGACGGCAGGACCCTGGGAGGGACCATGTATACCCTGACCTATGCCCTGCGTCAGGGACTGGAGACCGTGATTTTAGATCTGTAACAAGAGGTCCTGTGCCGGAAAATACCGGCGCAGGACCTCTTTCTGCATTTGCAAAAAATATCTTGACAACAAACTTCTGCAAATGTAGAATATAGCTACAGAAGGACTTCTGCAAATGCAAAATATAGGGGGCTCCCAAGGTGAAGGAAAACAAACGGCTGCCGGAATCGGAATTGGATATCATGCTGGTGGTGTGGGCCGGCGGGGGAGGGGTTACCGCCCCCGCCATCCTGGAGCATCTGGAGCGGCCCCTGACGGCCAGCGCCCTCCACAGCTACCTCAAGCGGTTGGAGGAGAAGGGCTTTCTCGCCTGCACAAAGGAGGGCAAGACCAATGTCTACACCCCCCTGGTGAGCCGGGAGGACTACCAGCGCAGCGAAGGGAGGAGCATTCTCCAAAAGCTCTACGGTGGCTCTCTCTCTCGGTTTGCCGCCGCCCTTTATGACGGGGGCAGGGTGGCGCCGGAGGAGGTGGCGGCCCTCCAGGCCCTCCTGGACAAGCTGAAGGAGGGAGAGCGATGATGGCGGAACTGGTGGGTCGGCTGGGGCATCTCTCCCTGACGGTGTCGGTGGTGCTGTTGCCCCTGCTGCTGCTGAGCACCCTGATCCAGGGAATCTCTGATTTAATCCGCACTACCATAAAGGCTCCGGATGTGGGATAATAACACTATCAACGCAATGGTGGTGTATGGGGATGAAGAAACAGGAAACATTTACGGA